>CAZRTY010000115.1:0-2112 GCA_964603055.1 uncultured Rhodothermales bacterium
GGGCTACCGAACATCACACCGATCTTCTCACGGATCTGGTTGATGAAGATGAGGACGGTCTTTGTCCGGTTGATGGTACCGGTCAGCTTACGCAGCGCCTGGCTCATTAGGCGGGCCTGCAAGCCAACGTGGCTGTCGCCCATGTCGCCTTCGATCTCGGCTTGCGGAACGAGGGCTGCAACGGAGTCGATAACGATCACGTCCAACGCGCCGCTACGTACGAGCATGTCGCAAATATTGAGGGCCTGCTCACCTGTATCGGGCTGCGATACGAGGAGGTTCTCGATATCGACGCCCAGCTTTCCTGCATACGTCGAATCGAAGGCGTGCTCGGCGTCGATAAACGCAGCTGACCCGCCGAGCCGCTGTGCCTCTGCGATGATGTGTGTGGCGAGCGTGGTCTTACCCGACGACTCCGGGCCGTAGATTTCGACCACGCGCCCACGCGGCACGCCACCTACACCCAGCGCTGAGTCAAGCGCGAGTGACCCCGTCGGCACCGTCTCCATTTGCGTGACAGGCTCATCGCCCAGACGCATGATGGCGCCCTTCCCAAATTGCTTCTCGATCTGTTTTACCGCCAGATTCAGTGCTTTAAGCTTGGCGGATTCTTCTGCTGCCATCACGATGTCGTAGCTATAAGTGATAATCGTCGACCGAGGCGACATTCTACGCCGCCGGGGTGACATCCCTGCGTCACCTTGTACTTAAGAGCAAGGATCGAGTCGAATATAACGTCGGCCGTGTGGATTGGCCGTCATGCTTTCATGGAGATGATGCGCCGGCGCACCAGATCGAGGACTGCCGTGGTCGTTAGCTCCTTGTTCAAACCGCGATGGCCGCCAAGGTGAAGCAGATGCGCCTGCTCTCCATCCGGACCGGTATAGGCGATCCAAACCGTACCCACAGGCTTCTCCGGCGTCCCGCCCGTCGGCCCGGCGATGCCGGTGGTTGAGACGCCGATATCGACACCAAGCCGCTCGCGGACGCCGCGCGCCATTTGCAGCGCGACGACCTCGCTTACTGCACCATCGACTTCCAGAGCGGCCGCGTCTACGCCCAATGCCTTCTGCTTGACGGCGTTGCTGTAAGCCACGATACCGCCGAAAAAGTAACTCGACGAACCAGGGATGTCGGATAGGCGGTTCGCGACGGTTCCGCCGGTGCAGCTTTCTGCTGCTGCAATGGACAAGCCCTTTTCGTTAAGGAGTCTGCCAAGAGCGGCTTCGAGCAGATCGTCTCCCACGCCGTAGATATGATCGTCCAGGCGCTCGCGGAGCGCGGCCTCGAGAAAGTCGAGTCCCTCCTCAATCTGGTACGAGTCATCCCCGGCGGCCGTAAGCCGTAGCCGCACGCTGCCGGCGCTGGGTAAATATGCCAGCCAGAGTCGATCGTTATCATCGTCAGGTACGATGTCTCGGATCATCTCCTGAAGTGATGTCTCTCCGATGCCCGTCGTCAACAAGACACGCGAGCGCACTTGATAGAGATCGCGATGCTGCTTGATGAGCGGTAGAAGCTCTTCCCGAAGCATGGCTTCCATCTCGGCAGGTACGCCTGGCATCGCCGCGAAAATGCGCGTGTGGCCATCCTTCTTCTCGACTTTGACGTAGCCAGGAGCCGTGCCGATTCGATTCGGGAGCAGGTCGAATCCGTCAGGAACAGCCGCCAGAACGTCGACCGTCGGCGGGAGCGCATTGCCCCTCCCCCGCTCCTCATACCACCTGACGACCATCTGACGAGCGTCGTCTCGCACGCGGAGCTGTACGTCGAACGCCTCAGCAAGGGCCTCGCGTGTGATATCGTCATGCGTCGGGCCGAGCCCGCCGGTCGTGATGACCAGCTCAGATTCGTCCCACGCGCGTTCAATTGACTTTCGGATCTCGTCGCGGCGGTCGGCCACCGTCTCCATCCTCACCACATCCACGCCCGCCCGGTGCAACCGTTCGGCAATCCAGGCAGCGTTAGAGTTCACGATCTGTCCGATCAGGATTTCATCGCCGATCGTGATGATCTCAGCCTTCATCTATGGATTAACTGATTACAATTGATGACTCCTGGCAGACCACCCTTCGGGGTCGCTCCGCCACGCTTCGAGACTCTCGATGGCGT
>CAZRTY010000115.1:2212-6180 GCA_964603055.1 uncultured Rhodothermales bacterium
CTGGCAGACCACCCTTCGGGGTCGCTCCGCCACGCTTCGAGACTCTCGATGGCGTTGCCGTCGAGGTATTGCTGCGCACGCGCTTCATCGATCAAAGATTCGAGACTCGTCAGGACATGCAGCCGCGCTTCGGCTGCTGCGAACGCTCCCTCCGCGCGAGCGAATCCGTACGTATAGATCGCGAGGACATCCCTCACCTCGAAACCAGCCTCGCGAAGCGCCTCGAGCGCGGTGACCGAAGATCCTCCCGTCGATACAAGATCCTCAACAAGTACGACGCGGCGCCCCGGATCGACCGGACCTTCGATGCGGCTGGATGTACCGTGGCCTTTCGCTTTACTCCGCACGTAAACCATCGGAAGGCCGAGCCGATCGGCGAGCCACGCTGCATGCGGAATCCCCGCTGTGGCAGTGCCTGCGATGACCTCGGGGTCAAGGCCGGCGGCGCGAATGATCTCGACAAAGCCGTCGGTGATACGGCGCCTGACCTCCGGATGACCAATTGTCAGGCGGTTGTCGCAGTACACGGGCGAACGCAGTCCTGAGGCCCAGGTGTACGGCGCGTCCGGCGAAAGTTTAACGGCGCCTATTCGGAGCAGATCGCCCGCGAGCCGCGAGGCGGTGGCAGAAGTATCAGACATCGGTGGGTGTTGATGGAGACGACACGTCGGGGCGCGCGAAGTACATCACGCCGGTGACAACGGTAAAGACGACGACGATCATCATACCGACGAAGACGACGCCCGACGTCAGCAGCCACTCGGCCGCGTTTACCAGGAAAGCCGGCGACGGGAGCTTGGCCGCGACGAGAAATACGAGCACGGAGATGAGAAACGTGAGCTGCACCGTCGTCTTCGCTTTCGCAACGCCGCTTGTGCGGAGGGATTTGCCCCGCGCTTCGACCCAGGAGCGAAGGCCTGTCACCGCAAAATCGCGCACGGCAACGAGCACCACGCCCCACCAGGGTACCTGATCGGGCATCAGGTACGAGAGAACGGCGAACGTGCCCAGAACCAGCACCTTGTCCGCAAATGGATCGAGAAACTGACCCAGACGGGAGCCGACACCGTAACGCCGGGCGAGGCTGCCGTCAACGTAATCTGATATAGCTGCGCCTACGAAGAGGATGAGCGCCAGGAATTGCCCGAGAAGCGTACCGGATAACAGGAGCACCAGAAGAACCGGTGTCACCAGGATGCGGGCAATTGTGATCGCGTTAGGGAGGTGTCTCATACGATGCGCAGACTTCGCGCGGGTGAGATCCGGCTCCGGGGCCGTTTCAGGTTTCGCTTTATCGCGTCGGCCGGATTCCCTGGTTTGCGGTGCGGTCACGACCGCCGTGTTTTCCAGGCCCGGCTCAAGCGGCCCAATATACTTCGGCACGATGATTCTTTTATCACAGTTGAAATGACCGGCATGCTACATGCCCTAAGTCTGGATGAGGCGACCGCAGGCTTTGCTCTCAAAGCCGGCAGAGCGGATTGTCAGCCGAGCGGTCACGCCTGCAGGTGCTGTCTGACAAGATGGCCGAATTACGCCTTCGGCATTGTTGTTGAGATGGCACATCGCACGTTGCACGCAGAACGCCAATACGCGCTAACAGCTAATAAGTCACAATGAGTAAAATTATCGGCATTGACCTCGGCACCACGAACTCGGTCGTCTCCGTGATGGAAGGCGGCGAGCCGGTCGTGATTCCCAACGCCGAGGGCGCACGCACCACGCCGTCAATCGTCGCTTACAAGAAAGACGGCGAGCGTCTGGTAGGTGGCCCGGCTAAACGCCAGGCGGTCACCAATCCGCAGAACACAATTTTTTCGATTAAACGGTTCACCGGCCGCCGGTACGATGAGGTCTCAAGCGAGATCAAGACCGTTCCGTACGAGGTGGTATCCGGAGACGGCAACACGGCGCGTGTCAAGGTAGAAGACCGTGTGTACACGCCGCAGGAGATCTCGGCGATGATTCTGCAGAAGTTGAAGCAGACGGCCGAAGACTATCTCGGCGACAAAGTCACGGAGGCCGTGATTACGGTTCCGGCTTACTTCAACGACGCCCAGCGAACGGCCACGAAAGAAGCAGGCGAAATTGCAGGGCTAAAGGTTCGCCGGATTATCAACGAGCCTACGGCCGCAGCGCTCGCATATGGTCTCGACAAGAAAGATCATGATGAGATCATCGCCGTGTACGACCTTGGTGGTGGTACGTACGACGTCTCGATCCTCGAGCTGGGCGATGGCGTTTTCGAAGTAAAAGCCACCTACGGCGATACGCACCTTGGCGGTGACGACTTCGACCAGCGCCTCATCGACTACATCGCCGATGAGTTCAAGAAGGAAGAAGGCATTGATCTGCGCAACGACAAGATGGCGCTTCAGCGGCTGAAGGAAGCCGCCGAGAAAGCCAAGATCGAGCTTTCGAGCGCCACGCAGACCAACATCAACCTGCCGTTTATCACCGCAACGCAGGAAGGTCCGAAGCACCTCTCGCTCGATCTCACGCGATCGAAATTCGAGCAGTTGATTGACGACCTCGTTCGCCGGACGATTCCGCAGATGGAGAAGGCGTTGAAGGATGCCGGCCTGTCGAAGAGCCAGGTAGACGAGGTCATCCTCGTCGGTGGTTCGACGCGTATCCCGTACGTCCAGCAGACGGTTGAGGAGTTCTTCGGCAAGAAGCCGAACAAGTCGGTCAACCCGGATGAAGTCGTAGCCATTGGCGCGGCCATTCAGGGTGGCGTGCTCTCCGGCGATGTGTCGGACGTGCTCCTGCTCGACGTGACGCCGCTCAACCTCGGCATCGAAACGCTCGGCGGCGTGATGACCACGCTCATCACCGCGAACACGACGATCCCGACGAAGAAGAGCGAGACGTTTTCGACCGCAAGCGACAACCAGCCGTCGGTCGAAATCCACGTGCTTCAGGGCGACCGCGAGATGGCGTCGCACAACCGCACGATCGGCCGCTTCCACCTGGACGGGATTCCGCCCGCACCGCGAGGCGTGCCCCAGGTCGAGGTAACGTTCGACATCGACGCCAACGGTATCCTCAACGTCTCGGCCAAAGACAAAGCCACCAACAAAGAGCAGTCGATTCGCATCGAAGCGTCAAGTGGCCTGTCCGATGCCGAGATCGAGAAGATGCGCCGCGATGCACGCGAGCACGCCGCTGAAGACAAGAAGCGGAAGGAGGAAATCGAGAAGGTGAACACGGCCGACTCCCTGGTCTACTCCTCGGAGAAGAACTTGAAGGAGTATGGCGACAAGCTGCCCGCCGAAAAGCGCGCCAAGATCGAAGCCGCGCTGGAGCGTCTGAAAGAAGCGCTCAAAGAGCAGAATCTCCCCGAAATTGAATCAGGGACAACCCAGCTCAACGAGGCGTGGAGCGAAGCCAGCCAGGAGCTTTACCAGGCCCAGCAGGATGCTGCGGCGGGCGAAGCTGAGGCCAGCAACGGCGCCGCAGGTGCCGAGGCTGACGCCGAGGAGGGCGACTTCAAGGACGTCGACTATGAAGTGGTCGACGAGGATGAGGAGAAATAAGGATCCCTTCCAACCGGCATCCGCGCTAACCCGCGGAGCCGTTTATAGATAGATCAAGCCCCGGTCGAGACGTCGGCCGGGGCTTTCTTATTAGTGATGCCGGCGGTGTGCTCGACGGCGTTTGTGACGAAAGCCGCGAGGTTAATTCTCTCACGCCCGGCTCAGCTCCTCGCGCAGTTCAGTCATGAGATCGACGACGATATCCGACAAGACGTCCGCACGCGCATCCAGCGCTTGTTGCTTCGAGAGGGTGATTTTCTTGAAGTCGCGCTGTAAATCCTCCGGCACATAGTCAATGAGCTCCCTGAGCAATGCCTCGGCGGCCGTAAAGTCACCCTTGATTCGGGTCTCCACTTCGACCAGCCGCTCGTGCGCTACCTCGCCTACGAACAGCTTCAGCTCAGCGGTCGCGCTGCGTATTGATTCGTA
>CAZRTY010000116.1:0-6158 GCA_964603055.1 uncultured Rhodothermales bacterium
ACATCCAGTGCGGGGCCGCAAACTCAAGCACCCTTTTGACGGCGCCTCCATTATGGGCTGCAACGAGGCGGCGGCGTTCGGGCGCCAGCGGCTCGATTGAGTCGTAGAGGTTGGTCGATACATCGCTTGATATGTGTGGGATTTCGGCTGGGAGCTCCTTCGAGAGCAGGGATGCAACAAGAATCGCCCAGCTGCGCACGGTAGCGTCGAGGTTGTAACCGCCTCCGAGTGTAAGTACGCCGCGGCCGAGGGCGTGCGTGTTGATGAGGTTGAGGATGCGGGCGAAGAGCGCGTAGAAGCCGCGGCTCGTGAGGCGGAGGTCGGCGAGCGGGTCGGCCGTGTGCGCGTCGACGCCGCATTGCACGACGAGGACATCCGGCTGAAACCACGATAGCACGTGCGGCACCACGCTTTCGAATGCGTCCAGGTACAGGTCATCGTCGGTGTCGGGCTCGAGCGGCACGTTGATCGAATAGCCTCGGCCGTCGCCATCGCCGATTTCGTGTGCGAAGCCTGTGCCGGGGTAGAGATAGTGCCCTGACTCGTGCAGGCTGATGGTCATTACATGCGGGTCGTCGTAGAACATGGCCTGCACACCGTCGCCGTGGTGGACGTCGACGTCGAGATACGCTACGCGCATTCCACGGGACCGGAGATAAGCGATGGCGATCGATACGTCATTATACACGCAGAATCCGGCCGCCGAAGAGCGTTGTGCGTGGTGAAGGCCGCCGCCAAGGCTGAGTGCGATCGAGGCCTCGTTATCTGCCACGAGTTCGGCGGCGTGGAGCGTGCCGCCGGCGAGCAGGGCGGCTGTGTCGTGCATTCCACGGAATAGCGGGACGTCCGGCGTGCCGAATCCGAACCCCGGCAGCAGATCGCGCTCTGGTTTGCGAGAGGTTTTTCGGACGTAGTCGACGTACTCGCGGCTGTGAACCTGCCGGATGGCTTCGTCGGGAGCAGGGCGAGGCGCGATGAGCGGTAGTCGGATATCCAGCGCCTCGAGCAGTTTCAGCAGCAATTGCTGCCGGGCTGGACTGAATGGATGACCGGGTCCGAAATCGTAGCCGGAGTACCGGTCATCGTATACGAACGCCGTTGTCATCGGACGCGCGGCCACACGACGGTCATCCCCAGGTCCTGGATTGCCTGAATCAGCGCCCGAGGATCGATGGTGGAAATGCGGAGCACGGCGCTTCGCGTGCCGTGATCGATTTCGTCGCTGTCATCTTCGACGCTGTCGTCTTCGTTGCTGTCATCTTCGTACGTGAGCATCGAGAGTATGTCGACGCGGCGCTCCTCAAGCAACTGCGCCAGCCGCGCGAGGTCGGACTGCTTGCGGAATCGCACTTCGATGCGGCTGCTCGCGTGCGTGGCACCTGTCAGGCGGAGGAGCGCTTCGAGCAAATCGGTGCCGGTGACGATGCCGACGAGCTCTGCGTCGACCTCCACCGGTAGGCAGCCGATCTTACGCATCCTCATGGAACGGGCAGCTTCCTCAACCGGATCGATTGGGGAGACGGTGATCGGCGGCTGAGACATGACGTCGGCCACAGATGCGGAGGCGGGAAACGGTTGTGCGCTGAGTTCGGACGTCGCGAGCCGCAGGTCGCTGTCGGTGACGACGCCCGCGATAGCTTGCCCGTCTACGACGGGCAGGTGGCGTATATTCCGCTGCTGCATCAATGAGTAGGCGTCATCGAGGCGCATATCGTGCGCCACGCTGACCACCGGTGAACTCATTACGTTCTCGATAAGCACGACATTTCTCCGCAATAGTATGGATGGAATGTAAAGAAATGCCGCCTGAAGAGAACCTCTTCGAACGATGGCCTTTGGTCGATGCGGTAAGCGAAACAGTTCGGTTGATCTGATGACAAAGCGCAACGTACGTAAGCGAGACCGTCTGAAGCGGCGGCTTAGGCAGTGGAAAGGCGTGGCGATCGTCTCTTCGGCGGTCGGTGTGTCGGCCATTGCTGCCGTGCCGTACGGGCAGCCGACGGATCTGCTCGAACCGGGCAAGCCGGGGCCGGAGCAGATGCTGGCGCTCACATTGATACCGCGCCAGGATGCCGCTCCATTGGTGGTAGATGAGACTGAGTACGATTCGCGGCTGGTAGAAAGTGGCGAGGCGAGTTTTTACGGAGCGGGCCTCGCTGGAAATCCCACGGCGAATGGGGAGACGTTCAATCCTGCCGAGTTGACGGCGGCCCATCCGACGCTGCCATTCGGCTCAAAGGTACGCGTGATCAACGATGTCAACGGCCGCGAGGTGACGGTACGGATCAACGACCGCGGGCCGTTTGTGGGAGATCGCGTTATCGATCTGAGCGAGGCGGCCGCACGCAAAATCGGAATGATCGGCAGAGGAACGGCGCCGGTAACGCTGGAGCTACTGGTTGAGCGGGGAAGTAGCAATACCTAAGTAAGGGAGGCAACGCCGTCGTTGCTGAGTACTGAGTTCGATCTTAGTCAGCTCCTTCCAGCTGGATATCCAAACCGATATCCAGCGCCGTTACGGAATGCGTGAGCGCGCCGCTGCTGATGAACGTCACACCCGTAGAGGCTATCGGGCCGACGGTCTCAAGTGTGATATTGCCTGACGCTTCCGTAGGCACCCGGCCACCTACCATTTCTACCGCCTTACGGAGCACGGACACGTCGACACCGTCATCCGTATTGTGCGCCATGTTGTCGAGCAGAATAATGTCGACGCCTTCCAGGTCAAGGACGAGTTCGAGCTCCTCCAATGTTCTTACTTCGATCTCGAGCTTCATCTGGCGGCCGTCCTCCATGCAGAAGCGTCGGGCCGCGGCGACGGCTTCTTCGATGCCACCCGCCGCCTTAATGTGATTGTCTTTGATGAGAATCATGTCGAACAGGCCCAGTCGATGATTCTCTCCGCCACCGATTTGCACCGCCCACTTGTCGAGCGCTCGAAGACCCGGAGCCGTCTTGCGTGTGTCGAGGATTTTCGTTCCGTGGCTCGCCGCCAATTCCGTCATCTTGCGGGTCGCGGTGGCGATGCCACTCATGCGTTGCATAATGTTGAGGGCGAGCCGTTCGGAGGTTAACAGTCCGCGAGCCGGCCCCTTGACCTTGCCGACGCGCGATCCCGCGACCAGGTACGCTCCTTCATCAACATGCCAGGTAGTATGTAACGCCGCCTCCACCGTCTCAAACACGCGATCGGCCATCCACATCCCCGCCACCACACCGTCATTGCGAACCGTGAACACGGCTGTCGCCATGGTGTCCGCCTCAACCGTCGCCAGCGTCGTGACGTCTCCGGTTCCGACATCTTCTTTGAGTCCGCGGTAGATAAGGTCGTTGACGAACGTGTTGGTGATGAAGTCAGGGATAATCATGATCCTGAAAGGACGATTGATGCGCGCTCGAATGCTTCAATGACGGTCTGAGGGGCACGGACGGGTCGGCCGCTCGCCTGATCAACAAAACACAACGTGACATGACCCGTGGCGACGAGTTCGTCCGAGTCCGTATTGCGAACTTCGTACTCGATTGGCACCCGGACGTCCGGCATGCGGCTGAATCGCGTAATGACGCTCAGCATGTCATCATAACGAGCAGGACGATGGTATTTCACCTGCAAGTCCACCACCGGCATGATGATACCTGAATCCTCGATGGCTCGATAGGGGAGCCCAACGGAGCGGAGCGCCTCCGTCCGAGCCACCTCAAAGTAGTCGACATAGTGGGCATGATACACCACCCCCATCGGGTCGCATTCACGATAGCGCACTCGGTGTTGATGGACGTATTCAATCATGCCTTAACGAGGCTCGGAAACGGGCTCGGCGCCGACGGGCGGGGTACTGATGGAGCCCATCGCGTCGAACTTGTCAATGCGATCAGCCAGAAGCTGATCGATGGGTTTCTCGCTCAGTCCATCAAGGGTGCGCGCCACGACCGTGCCAAGTGAATCCGCCGTCGTGTGCGGGTCGCGGTGGGCCCCACCGATCGGTTCTTTGACGATTTCATCGACGACGTTATGCTGGATGAGATCGTTCGCCGTCAGTTTAAGAGCTTCCGCCGCGTCCTCCTTGTAATCCCACGAGCGCCACAGAATAGACGAACAGCTTTCGGGCGATATCACGGAGTACCACGCGTTCTCCAGCATCAAGATGCGGTCGCCAATGCCGATGCCCAGTGCACCGCCTGACGCTCCTTCTCCGATGATGGAAACCACGACCGGCACGGGGAGGCGCGCCATCATCATGAGGTTTCGCGCAATCGCCTCGGCCTGTCCGCGCTCTTCGGCTTCGAGACCAGGATAAGCCCCGGGTGTGTCGAGGAACGTGAGGATGGGCTTATTGAAACGGGCTGCCGTCTCCATCAGCCGCAACGCTTTGCGATAACCTTCAGGGTTCGGCATCCCGAAGCGGCGGTAGCGCCGGCTCTTCGTGTCGCGGCCCTTCTGATGCCCGATGACCATCACGGTGCGGTCGACAGAACCATAGCGCGAGCCGCGGAATCTGGCAAAGCCGCCAACGACGGCCGGATCATCGGCAAAGAGCCTGTCGCCGTGCATTTCGACGAAGCCGTCGGTCAGCAAATCGATGTAATCGAGCGTGTACGGGCGAAGCGGGTGCCGTGCGATTTGAACCCGTTGCCAGCTCGTCAGATTGCGATAGATCGATTGGCGGAGCTCATCGACGCGTGATTCCAGCGCCTTGATCTCGGCCGACAGATCTACGGACTTGTCTTCCTGGGCGAACGACCGCATTTCATCGAGCTTGCGCTCCAGGTCAAAAATCGGTCGCTCAAAGTCGAGCAAGTAGTGGTCGTTAGGCTTGGCCATATGAGGTGCGATCAGGTTCGAATCCGCAGTTGAGTCTTCGTTAACACCGCGGAAACTGGCCTGCAAGTTCGATATTCAGGGTAAGAGAGCTGTCAATATACCGGATGCTACGTGCGGCTAAGACTCTTCCGCATGATGTCCCAATCCATCGCCGAGCTCTGATGTTGCATGTAAAACCAGTAAACTCGTTCGTGGTCCTGCTTAGCCTTGCCGGCGTCAGTCACGAAAAATACGCCGGGTTTCAGGCGCCACTCTGCCGGGGGTATGAACGGCCCCGATTCGTCGTAGCCCACCAGCGCCTTCCTTCCCCACAATACAGAAATCATCGAGGTCGACGACTTCCGTAAGGGACGCCGCCGCGGCTTGACAATATCAATCAGAGCGCAAATTGGATAGGCAGCAAGCCACGCCAGCGCGATCGGCAACTCGAACGCACGCCGCGCGATCGTGCTCCGTGGAGATTGTACGGCGGATGATGCGTCGACGATCGGCGCCGTCGAGAAATCGTCAATAGACGCCTTGCCGATGATGATATCAGGTCCGTCGGCCAGGATGCGAAACTGAGCCGGCAGATCTCGAAGCAACTGCATTTGTCGGAATATTTCCTGGTTTGAAATGCAGCTCGAGGCGAAGAAGACCTCGTCGATATGATGCAGCCGGATGATATCGCGCAGTTGGCGCAGCGGGCCGAGCGGCTTGTTCGCCCGAGCTCGCCGCACGCGCGACTCATCGACCTCTACATATCCCGCGACGATCAATCCACTCGGCTGGTTGGCCAGCATCCGCCTGAGGCGTTCATGTTCATTCTGGCTCCCGACGAGCAATACACGCTCGTTCGTGCGCTCGGCCGGTGGACGAGCCGATAGTCGGAAGAACGCCAGAAGCGCACCTGACGCCGCAACCGAGAGCGGGAGAAGGAGCCGGGAGAACGCGATATCCTTGATGAAAAAGGACAGCGTCGCCATCACCACGAGTGCAACGGCGAGGCTCCGCCACACAGGAACGATCCGGCGACGACTGGCCGGCGCATACGCATCGACAGCGACCGCCGAGAGTACATAGGTAAGGGCGAAGCCGCCCGCCACGGCCAGAAAGAACACCGGCGGCGGAAACTGACCGTTGCGGCCAAGGATGAGCGTTCCAAGTACGGCAACGACGGTAAAAACGATACCGAACTCGAGCAATGGCCGGAGCACTTTTCGGCCTACTTGAGCAACGGCGCTCAGACTCGCCCGCGCGAAAATCGCAGTGTGGATGGCGAGCGTGAACAGGCGCGAGTACCGGCTCTGAAGGTGTTTCTCCGCAAACGTGGCCATCGCACCATAGAAGAGCCGCA
>CAZRTY010000117.1:0-6136 GCA_964603055.1 uncultured Rhodothermales bacterium
ATGTCTTTGACGATTTCGCTTCCGAGCGATTCGTTCAGCTTCTTGCGCCACTGAGAGCGGTTCATGTGAAGCTCGGCGCGCCAGATGGCCGATGTAAGTTGCACAACCAGCACATTGCTTTCCAACCAGACACGGCGCGTCGCCGCGTTGATTTCAGGGCCGGCCAACGCTGCCCACGCCTCGATCGTCCGAGCCGCGTCGATCTTGTCGCCCACGCCCATCGTATTGATGACGTTCTGCAGCACGTCTCCCAGCTTTTTCGGTCCGGATCCCACCTTCACTCCTGATCTATATTGGATTCGCAAAGCTATGGCCCTCCTGTGCAGCGATCAAACGGCCTGAATGGAACCAGGCCATGGGTTATTTCCCTAAACGTCACCCATGATCATTCGTAACCTGGTCAGCTTCGTATCCTGAGGCTTATTCGCCAGGAGCTCCACCTTCGGTACCATCCTCTTAAATCAATAATTGCAAAAATGGTGGCGACCCCGGCTGTTGAGTTCAACAATAGATCCGGGTCTGCGTCAAACGGCGCTTGTGCAAATTTGTGCACCTCCCATTCCACTCCGCGGACAGCCGTCATCGATTAACGCCGACCGACTAATGCCGAGACCGTGCACTTCCGGATCTTTTGCGGTGCGTACATCTGTTGCGTTGCTGCTTCTGTTGATCGTCGTAGCGACGGCCGGTCAATCCGAAGCAGACGCACAAGCCGTCCGGGACACGATCCGCCTTGATCTGGAAGCCGCCATCACCCGGTCGATCGATGTGAGCCCGGAGATCGCCGCCGTCGCAGCACGGCGTGACTTCGCCCGCGCCCGGCACCAGTTCGCTCAGGCCAACCGATTCCTCACGAACATCCGTCTTACGACGCTTCACACGTTCGCTCCCGGCTTAACCGATGGTACTGGACTTTTTCCCGACGACCGGCTGTACCTCGACCCGGATGTCCGCAACGATTGGGAGCATCTTCGCCCTTTCAATCGAATCGAGGTGGATGCGCAGCAGCCAGTCTTTACCTGGGGCGAGCTCGGTGGTAGCATCCGCGCTGCGCGTGAAGCCGTGCATGTGGAGACGGCAGGCGTGCGGCAGACGGAGGCCGAGCTTGCGCTGCGCACGGCCGAGTTGTATCAGGGCATGCTTCTCGCCCGCTCACTTCGCAGACTGACGTCGGACGCCGAGAACGTGCTCCAGACAGCCCGCAGCGAGCTCGAGCGCCTGCTCGACGAAGGCGATCTGTCGGTTGATGATGCCGACTTGTTCAAGCTGGAGATCACCGAGCAGGAGTTCATCAGCCGTGTTGTTGAGGTCGAAGAGCAGCTTGCCACGGCTGAGTCGGCACTGCGTCGTCAGTTGATGCTGCCCGAGAACGCCGTTGTAGTCCCTGCTGACGACCGCCTCGTTATGCTGCCGATGAGCGTGGATTCCCTCTCCACACTACTCGCGGCCGCCCAGCAGCTGAGTCCGCTCATCAGCCAGGCCGATGCGGGCATCGCCGCGCGAAGCGAACTGGTCACGGTGGCTCGCTCTAATTATTATCCCAAGTTGTTCGTTGCCGCCACCGGTGCATTCGCTTACGCAGAGGGCCGGCATCGCCAGCGAAGCGCCTATATATCGGATCCGTTCCGCAGTCGTTCGCTCGGTGCTGCCCTCGGACTGCGACAGAACTTGAACTTCGCGCAGACCAGAGCCCAGGTTGAGCAGGCGCAGGCCGAACTGAATGAAGTACGTTATCAAGCCGTTGCCGCACGCGAGTTTGTCGGGTTCGACGTCGAGCAGGCGTACAGGCAGGTCAACATCGCTCGTAGCCGGATGGAGACGCGCGAACGCTCGCGGGCCATCGCCGGTGAATGGGTGCGGACGGAGCAGATCAACTTCGACCTGGGCTTCGGCAGCGCGCAGAATCTCATCGACGCGGTTCAGGCACAGCTCGAGTTGGAAGTGGGCTACCTCGAATCGGTTCGAGGATATAATGTCGCTGTACTTCGGCTACTTGATGCGTCCGGCATGCTCGTGAATCGCGTGCAAAGCGGAAGCTTATCTCAGGAATAGGCACAGTTGTTGGAGAAGTTGTTATCGCGCGTTAAACCGCCGATTACTATTAATCATTATAGGAGAAGGGGATGCTGAATCGGATTCTATCTGTGCTGCTGCTCAGCGTTATGATGATGTCGTTCGTCTCAACAGCTGAGGCGCAGACACCCGAGCGGGAAATCCGGCAGATGCTCGAAGAGCGCGACCGCCAGATCAAAGCAACGCTCGGCGACCGAAGCGACTTCACCGACGCCCAGCGCGAAGAGTTAAAGCAGCTCATCAACAGCTCGATTGATTTTCAGGCCATGGGCCGTTTCGCGCTTGGCGAGCATTGGACCGATATCTCGGCCTCCCAGCAGCGCGAGTATGTCGACGTCTTCGCCGATGTCGTTCGTGCGCAGTCGCTGTCTAACGTGGACATTTACCGGTCGTCCGTGCGCTATGATGACATCTCGGTCAATGGCAATACTGCCCATGTCTCGACGACCACCACGTACCGCAACACGCCGGCTCAGGTCGATTACACGCTGCACCGAACGAACGGCGAGTGGATGATGACCGATATCATCATCGACGGCACGAGCACCGCTCAGGGTTACGCCACATCGTTCCAGCGCGTATTCAAACGGAACGGCTTCGACCGTCTCATGAACAGCCTTCGCAACCGCGCCGGCCGTTGATGCATCGCGCCTCACCGCCGCCCGCATTATATTGACGACTCCGCGCGGCGGGGCAGATCATCAGGATCTTCAGAAATCATGGCCTCATAACGGCCCGCAACACGTTGGAAGGCTACGTTCTACACTCTTACGGTCCAGAGCGCTACGTCACGCACGCCGTGGCGGCCGCAGCTACGATCCGCCGCTACGACGCGGCGCGGCCGATTGCGCTATACTGCCCGCCCGAGCATAAGGCGCACCTGAAGGCGCACGATCTCGACACGCTCTTTTCGCTGATCCTGCCGCTGCCCGAAGAGCACCGATCGATCGTCGGATTCAAGCATCATCTCGATCGGTTCATGCCGTTTGAGCGGTGCCTGTTCATCGATGCCGACATGATCTGGTGCCGCGACCCCGAGCCGCTCTGGCAGATGCTGGGCGCGTATTCGTTTACCGCCACGGGGCTGGCGCGCGCCGACTTCTTTTTCGGTGGGCCAAAAGGTATCGGTGTGGTGTGGGATGTCCTGCTCGACCGACGCCGCAAGACGCTCGAGCGCTTCAACATCACGTACCTTCCGCGCGTCCAGGCGGGCATGATCTACGCAGGTGATCAAGAGACTTGCCGCGCGGTCTGCGAAGCATCGCGCGGTTTCCTTGCACAGCGCGCCGACACCCACTTCCGCAGCCGCCTCGACGAAGGCCGCAGCGAGGAGTCGTGCGAGTGGAGCATGGCGATGGCCATGAGCCGGTTTGAGCTTCCGGTGCTACCCTGGTTTCAGGGCTATTACAGCCCGCAACTCGATTTCATTGGCGGCCTCACCGTGCACGACGAAGCCTTCCGGAGCGTTCGCTGCGTTTATTATTCAGATCCCTTCCTGTACAATTTACGCGGGATCAAGCACGAAGGCCTCCGAAACCTCCTCATCAAAATCGTCTCGTCCATGCCCGGCCGCGGCGATCGGATGCTCGTTACACCGTTTGCCCTCCACTTCGGCTGGCTCCACCACAAAGAGCCTTTCTATCGGTTTGCCGAGCGTACCTGGCAGCAGCTCACGAGCGAGCGCGAGTCTCTCGTCGTTGCCGCCGGCTAAGGGACGGTGCATCCGAGCTCGATAGCCCGGCGGCGTCTCACTCGGTTGCAGGTTTGGGGGGAACCGGGTTCAGCCTCGCATAAATCACCGGTCGTGCGCCGGGACGACCGGCGCCGTGCTGCGTCGCGCACGCTCTTTCTTCCACCGTCCGGACGCACAGATCAAGCGCCGCCAAATTCTCCGGCCGGCGCGTGTATCCCCAAAACGCTCAGCTACTTCAGAAGCCGATCGCGGCCGCATTAAGCAGGTAGCTCACCTCCGGTGCATAGCGCAGCGCGGCAGTTAACAACGCAGCCGCGACGAGGAAGAACGGGTTCGTCAACGCCACGATAACCGGCACATAAGCCGGCACGCGGGTGATGGCGGTAAAGTCAACGATCGCTCGGATCGTCGCATACAGGGTCAGCAGCAGCCACAGCGCGGCAACGATCAGCACAGGCCAGGCCTCCGCCATAGTTTCCACCGGCACCGATGCCACCGCCAGTGCGGCAACCATCAACAATATGAGCGGCCACCGAGGCCATATCACCAGCATCAAGGCCTGCCCCGGGCGAAGCCGCAAGTGCACCCGTGAACACAATGCGATAACGATCGACCAGACGATGGTCACCAGCGTGTATCCGCCCGCCACCATCAACAGAAAAATGAGTGGGCGATAACTGCTCAACGCCAGAAACTCCACGAGATCAGGTGGAAGCCAGGCAAACAGCATCCGCGCCGGAAGCGTGTCTCCAATACTTTCCAGCACCACGCTCACCGTTACGCCGGCGGCAAGCGCGACGAGTATGAGTGCGGCAAGCGCGCTACCAAGGAGCAAATCGCGCCCTTCCCGGATCGCATCTCGGTAGAATCCGTGCGCACGGAAGTAGCGCGGCACCAGCTGGCGAAACCGGGGTGCCGCCGCATAGAGAACCGCCAGGCCGCCGATCACAAGCCATCCAAACAAAACCGTCCACGGCCACGAACGGTGAGCGCCCGCTCCGGCATCGAATGCAAATACGTTCTGTTCGCCCGTCAGCATTCCTCGCACCACCGCATACGCCGGGCGTTCTTCTCCTTCTGCGGACCACAGCCCGTAGCGTTCAAAAAACGGATCGGCGGCGGCGCGGCTGATGGACGGCGCTGCAGCCCGACCGTCGCGCCAGCGGTATACAAAGAAGGCAGCAGGGGCCCAGTCGCCGCGCAGCAGTTCATCCAGGCGCTCTTCGAGAAATCGCGCTTGCTGCTCTGCTGAATGCGGATGGATGAGGCCTCGCTCTGCCGTGCCCCCGACCCACGATCCTACGGCGGATAAGCCCACGGGCATATCATGCTGCGCCTGCCATTCGGCAGCGATGCGAGATAGATCCGCCCGGTCCCTCCCATCGGAACGGTCCCTCCCATCCAGTAAAACGAAATCGACGGCGTTGCAGACGTCGGCGCCGGCGAGGCGCGTGGTATAGTAGAATTGCACCGGCGAGGAGGCGGCGGCTCGGCCACGTTCGATGAGACTGCGGAGCGCATCGCACGAAGCATCTGTTATCTCGATCGAATGCCCGAGCCCAAAGAACCGTGCCGATCTGTGTTCATTCGATCGGAGGATGGCCGTCTCCAGCAATGCACTCGCATATGCGAGCGTGTCGGCGAGGCGGCCCGCAGCTAAAAAGCTGAGGGGGAGGTCCTGAAAAACGCTTAGCTCCAGCGTATCGGCAAGTACGAGGAGCCGCTCGTCTCCAATGATGCCCGTGCGGACGGCGTTGAAGCCCGTGGCCTCAATCCTGCGTAAATCCTCGGCCGCAACGTTGAACTCGGCTGGAGGCTGCCACACCACCCCACGATATCCCGGCGCCGGCTGTGCGTTAAGTTCAGCAAATGATGTAGATAGCATCGTCGCAACTACGACGACCGCTGTTCGGATGAGCACGTGAGGAGGAATTTCTCGAAGGGTCAATTGCTTTGGAGTTCGCTGGAGGCGAAGATAACGCCGAGTCACGCTCACAAGAAATGAACGAGGCCCGTTACCTTAGTGTCACGTTTGTTTCGTTGATGGTGGCGTGCCCAGGGGCTAGATTCGGCCTCTTATCATACTTCTTCACTTTCCACCTCTCCTTTGAGAAATCGCTTCTATGGCTTCTTTTCTGAGCAGACTCGTTAAAGGCCTGGCTGCAGCGGCCATTCTCCTTTCCCTTTCTCTGGGTACCGCTGAGGCACAGACTACAATCGACGTCGGGCCGCGTATTGGTTACGAACTGGACGACGTTGAGAGCCTTTTTATCGGTGTAGATTCCCGTTTTGGCATTGATGCACTTCCCATCCTGATCGCCCCTTACTTCGATTACTACTTCCCGGATGGCGACGTCACGCTGTTCCAGC
>CAZRTY010000118.1:0-6125 GCA_964603055.1 uncultured Rhodothermales bacterium
TAAGCATCGTGGTACTGCGGATCGAGGCGCTCGTAAATATCCTCGGCCAGCGCGACGACCTCATTATACTCGGCCACCACGCGCTCAGCCTCGCGGTAGTTGACCTGGCTATACGTCAGTGAGTCGACAAGCTCGGGCTTCCTGCGCGAGTTGATCTCCGTGTACTTGGTCATGATGTGAGCAATCTCCGAAGCGTACTCAGGTCCGAACTGCCGATCCGACCAGCGCAGCGTGTACTCCGGAAGACGCTCTGCCGACCATTGCTCTGGGCTCCATGCGTAATCGAGGAAGAACTCGATGGGATATTCCATCGGCTTAATGTCTCCGACGTTCACTACCCAGAGTTCGTCCGCGCCGTACTGATAGGCAAGATGCATCTGCTCCCACACGCGCGAGATCTGCGTAGTGTTCGTCCACTTGTAGCTTCGCGGGCCGCCCACATAGTCAAAGTGATAATAGATGCCGTAACCTCCGGGCCGGTCGTCGCCGATGACCGGCAGGCGGCGGATGTTGCCCCAGTTATCGTCGGCAAAGAGCAGCGTGACGTCATCTGGCACCTGCATGCCCTGGTCGTAGTACTCCTGCACCTCTTTGTAGAGCGCCCACACCTGCGGCGTCTCTTCCGCCGGGCGGCCGGTGACGTCTTCGATGATCTCTCGCTGGTCGGCTACGATCCGCTCGAGCAGCTCGGTCGCTGTATCCTCAGACATGGCTTCGTCGCCATCACCGCGCATCCCGATCGTGAGGATCGTTTCCTTGTCGCCCATGCGCTCGACGCCCTCTCTCCAGAAATCGCGAAGCACCTCGGGATTCGTCTCGTAATTCCACTCACCCTCTCCATAACGCTCCCAATCGACGTGAGCGCGCGTCAGCGGCTCGTGGTGTGAGGTCCCGAGGACGACGCCCATTTCATCGGCCAGGACGGGGCTTCGCGGATCGTCGTCATAGATCGACTTACCCCACATTGCGGGCCAGAGGAAGTTGCCCCGCAGGCGAAGGATGAGCTCGAAGACGGTCTCGTAGAAATCGGCATTGAAGCCGTCAAATGTTTCGTGGACCCATCCGTAGAGCGCCGGATTTTCGTCATTGATGAAGATGCCCCGGTATTTGACGGCCGGCTCGTTCGAGACATAGCGCCCCGCAAGCACGTGCAATTCCGTCTGATGTCGTGAGGGGACGTCGGCCCAGAAGTACCACGGCGAGACGCCGATCTGATACGACACATCATAGATCCCGAACACCGTACCACGCTTGTCGCTTCCGGCGATAACGAGCGCCTGATCGACGCCTTCAAACGGCTGGTCGACGGTCTCGATGACATAGGTCTCCCATCTCCCCTCGACGCCTGAAATCGTCAGCTTGCCCCGGTCGACGAGATCGTTGATGAGCGCACTGCGTCCGATGGTGCCGACGATGATGGCCACGTCGGCAGAAGGATGACCGCCGGTATGAAGCATCGGCCGGCTATGTGTCACGCGTTCGACGTCGGCCTGGAGGTCGTTCGCAGCCCGGAGTACGCCTGGAAAGTCGTCGGCATCGACATAGATCGGCGCCAGTTCACCCGACGAGGCGATTGGGAAGCGTCCGTCGGCGGCCTGATTGACAACGTAGTCCTGCGCATCCGGCCGGACTTGTGCCTCTGCCGTGGCCGTAAACCCAATCAGGAGCAGCGTCAGCGGCAACATCCGCAAGATCATGTTCCGAATCACGTGGCTTGGGAGAAGCTTACTTACCATCGAAATGTCCTCTGGTATAAATCAACAAATAGAAATACGCGCGATGCCAGACGGTGTGCATCAACAGCGTGCATCAACGGGGCACATCAACAGCGCACATCAATGGCGCACATCACAAGTCGTGATGCGCAGCGGCCTTTCGCAGGCGGTCGATCACCCGCATGTTCGCCACCGCATCGTCCAGCGGCGTCGGCACCGGGGTGTCATCAAGGATGGCTTTAGCGAAGGCATCCCCCTGTAATGTGTATTGATCGCACACGTCGAATGTGAGCTCCTTTCGATCACCATCAACTTCGTGCCAGATTCTCGTGGGGCGGTCGGGGGGCGCGTTGAATGGGATTTCGAGCTCCACCCTTCCCTTAATCCCCAGAACCGTGACGCGCTGGTACGACTCGATCTGCGTGGAGCATGTGAAGGTGGCTGTGCCGCCATCAAACGCCATTACGCCTGAGGTCAAGCGGTCCACGCCAAATGTGGGGTCTTCCTCCATCACCCCCCACACATCCGTCGGCTCAGAACCGAAGAGGTACCGTGAGAGGGATATGCCGTAGCAGCCGATGTCCATGAGCGCGCCGCCGCCCATCTCGGCATCGTGGCGGATATTGGTCGGATCGGTGTTGTGGTAGCAGAATACTGAATCGACCGTCCGCAGCTCACCGATTAGGCCGGAGCCGACGATCTCCCTGGTGCGGTGCCATTGCGGATGGAAGCGGTACATGAAGGCCTCCATCACTTTCAGATTTGGATGGCGGTTTGCTTCATCCAGCAGCAGCTGCGCCTCGTCCGCGTTCAGCGCGATCGGCTTCTCGCACAACACGTGTTTGCCTGCCTGCAGCGCCTTAATTGAAACGGGCACATGCAAGTGGTTAGGGAGCGGATTGTAGACGGCGTCAATATCCGGATCGGCCAGGAGTTCTTCGTATGAGCCGTAGGCTTTCGAGATGCCCAGCCGGTCGGCCGCTGAACGCGCACGGTCGATATCGCGAGACGCGATCGCGGTCACCTCGGTGAGGCTTCCACGCTGCATCGCGGGGATGACGTGTTCGGTGCCGATGTTTGCCGTGCTGATGATGCCGAAGCGGACGCGGCGCTGATTCATGTCTCCTCGTATTGGTACAACGTTAGGGCCGCTGCGTCTACCAGCGATGGTGGACCTGAGGCCCGATCATCGACTGGTAGATCTCATCGACCTGGCTCATGACATCGGGCCCGAGCGCCGGCAGATCTGCTGCAGAGATGTTCTCTTCGACCTGCCGCGGACGTTTTCCGCCGGGGATGGTGCATGAAACAGCATCGTGCATCAGGATCCATCGCAGCGCTAACTGCGGCAGGGTCACCCCTGCGGGACAGATCGCTTTTAACTTTTCGACCGCCTCGAGGCCGGTCTCATAATCGACACCCGAGAATGTCTCTCCGCGATCGAACGCTTCCCCGTGGCGGTTGAATGCCCGGTGATCGTCGGCCTCGAAGCTCGTCGATCGCGTCATCTTGCCTGTCAACAATCCGGATGCCAGCGGCACGCGGACGATGACGCCGACGTTTGCATCTTGTGCAAGCCGGAAGAATCGCTCTCGCGGACGGTGACGAAACATGTTGAAGATGATCTGTACCGTCGACACGTTCGGGTACTCGATCGCCTTCATTGCTTCCTCCACCTTTTCCACGCTGACACCGTAGTGGAGGATCTTTCCCTCGGCGACGAAGTCGTCGAGCGCGGCGAACACCTCCGGCATGTAATACGCGTCGGTTGGCGGGCAGTGCAGTTGCAGCAGGTCGATGGCCTCGCGGTTCAGATTCCGCAGGCTTCGCTCAATGAATGGCTGCAGATTCGCTTTCGTGTAGGCCTCGGCGACGTGAGGATCCAACCTCCGCCCTGCCTTGGTTGCGATCCGGATCTCCGGAAAATCCCGGCCGAGCTCCCCGACAAGCCGCTCGCTCCTCCCATCGCCATACACGTCGGCGGTGTCGAAGAAGTTGACGCCAAGCTCAGCCGCCCGGCGGAGCGCCGCGCGGGCCTCCTCCTCACTGACGCTGCCCCAGCTACCGCCGACCGCCCACGCCCCGAAACTTACTTCAGAGACGTTCCAT
This sequence comes from uncultured Rhodothermales bacterium, assembly GCA_964603055.1. Taxonomy (GTDB): domain Bacteria; phylum Bacteroidota; class Rhodothermia; order Rhodothermales; family CAZKDQ01; genus CAZRTY01. The sequence continues at coordinate 3,825 of CAZRTY010000118.1, forward strand.
CCGGTTCGGCCGAGCGGTCTGTACTTCATGTCGACGATGCGATTGGTTATTCAGCGGTCTCAATGACGGCATGGAAGGCGGGCTTCGGCTGATAGTCGCGGTCGAAGAGCAGCGGGTAGCTCGTGCGGCCGCGGATCGGCCAGCCATTGAGCCATGAATCGCCGTCCGTAACACCCCAGAACGTGACACGCCCAATGAGGTCGCTCCGGTTAACGAAAACCTCGAAGATCTCCCGATACCGGTCGGCAAGAGCTTGCTGACGCTCTTCCGGCAGAGCGTCTTCATATGGATTGAGCTCGGGCCGCAGCTCGAGGTCGATTGAAACCTCGGCGGTAAAGAAGCTATCCTCACGGGGAAGGACGTCGATATCAAGCTCGGTGTACATCACGTCGATGCCCAGCTCCCCAAACTCAACGATCGTCGAGTCGAGCAAACCAACCGTCGGCCAGTCGATCGACCCGTGAAGCTGAGAGCCCAGGCCCGTTATCGGCGCGCCGGCGTCGAGAAGGCTTTGCACCAGACGGATGGCGCCCTGTCGCTTCGGTACGTTCTCGAGCGAATAGTCGTTGTAGTACAGCTCGGCATCTGGATCGGCTTCGCGTGCGAACTCGAACGCCTTCTGGATAAAGTCGGGCCCGATGATCCGGTACCAGGGCGACTCGCGCAGCGTGCCATCCTCGTTCAGCGCTTCGTTCACAACATCCCATGCAGGAATGCGGCCGCGATATCGACCCACCACGGTATGGATGTGATCGCGCATGCGCTCGAGCAGCGCCTCTCGCGTAAGTGGATTGCCATCATCGTCCTGGAAGACCCAGCGCGGCGTCTGACTGTGCCAGACAAGCGTGTGCCCGATGATGTACATATCGTTCTCGGTGGCGAAGTCGACGAACTCATCCGCCGCCTCGAAATCGTAGCGGCCCGGCTCCGGATGGATGACCTCCCATTTCATCACGTTCTCAGGCGTCAGCGAGTTGAAGTGGTGCCTGACCAATTCGAGCGCCTCCGGATCTCGTCCTTGAACCTGCCACTGGTTTACAGCGGCACCAACCATAAACAAGCCTTCAAAAGCGTCTTTAAGCGCCGGTTCATCGGCCCTTGCTGAGGCGGCTTGTTCTCGATCATTGTCCACGCTGGACGCATCATTGCAGCCGATGAGCAATGCACCACCGACAATCAAAGAGAAAAGAAATCGGCTTCGAAGAATCGACATTCTGACGACGTTTGTTGAGGAAAAGTCTTGATCAACCCGTTCGGCCACAAGCCGACGACGAGATGCTCAAATAGGATTGCTGACGTATGAAAGCTGTTCAAGCTGACCGATCAACCAGCCGCGTGGCGAGCGGCCAGGTCTTCTTCGATGGTCACCATCATTTTGTCCTTGAGCGGATAAAAGAGCATGATGAGTCCACCGGTGATGCCGAAGACAGCCGGGAATAGGCTCATCAGGAGGCGAATTCCGCTCAGCGTGGTTTCCGCCTGAGCCACTCCACCTTCCACAAATCCATAGCCTGCGAGAATCCAGCCCACGATCGCACCGCCCAGCGTCAGGCCAAGCTTGAGTGCGAAAAGCGAGGCAGCCATAATGAGGCCCGTCGCGCGGCGATTAAACTTCCATTCGCCGTAGTCGGCCGCGTCAGTGTAAATAGCCCACTGCAGGACCGACACCGAACCAAAGAAGAACGACACAAGTGCGTTCAGCACGAACATTGGCATGATGTCATCCGGCCCGACGAAAAAGAAAAACGCGGAGAAGGAGGCACTCGAGATCAGAAATCCACCATAGACAAACTTCTTGTCGATCCGTTTGGTGAAGAGCTTCGTGCAGACCGCCCCAATGATCGTGGCCGTCGTACCAACCGCCAGGAATGAGGACGTGAGGCCGGCGTAGCCCATATCGAATGACATCCCCAGGAACGAGAACTGCTGCGCCTCCACGAAATAGCGGAAGTAGTACGGTGTGGCCGAGCCCCTCATGACGATATACGTCAACTGAAAGACCGTTGCCGCGCCAATGAGCATCCACGGCACGTTGCGAAAGAGGTCCTTCATGTCCTCGCTAATGGTGCCCTGCTGCGTCGTGGATGGCTGCACGCGCTCACGAGTCAGGAAGAACGTCAGGAATAGCAGCACGATCGCGAGTAGTCCGTACACGACAAACGTCAGCTGCCATCCGAGCTGCTCGTTGCCGCCACCGAGGTAGGCGACGAGGCCAAGTGCCGTGACGCCAATGATGTACTGTCCGACGAACGCTGCGACGAACCGGTAGCTCGAGACCTCCGTCCGCTCCGCCGAGTTCGG
>CAZRTY010000119.1:0-6107 GCA_964603055.1 uncultured Rhodothermales bacterium
ATCCCGACGATGATTGAGCAGGTGCCGGAGCTGGTGAATAACCTTTCGCAGCAGATCGCGGCCGTGACGGGCGACAACCCTGAGATCCAGCGCCAGCTCTCGCGGATCGTCGACTGGGCGTTCGGCATGGTGGAGGGACTCTGGCGCTACACCGATCGTGTCTTCGCGATTCTCCTGCTGGGCATCTTCACCATCGCCCTCGTCCTCTATATGGTGACGAACATGCGGACGATGCTCAGGTGGTACGTCAGGTCAATGCCCGACCATCTCCGTGAGCCCGCCACGCGAGCGTTCGCACGCGGCTCCCAGACCGTCATCGGATGGATTATCGCGAGCGTCTTTCTCGGGGGCATCAAAGCCGTGGCGGCGTTCACCTTTCTGATGTTGATGGACGTGCCCGGCGCCATCGTCTGGGCGGCCATCGCGTTCCTCGGCGCGTTTGTGCCGCGCGTCGGGTTCTACATCATGACGATCCCGCCGGTGCTCGTTGCGCTGTCGGTCGACGCGCTCACGGCCCTCTGGACGCTCCTCTTCTACACTGCCTTCGCCGAGTTTCTCGGCAACTTCGTCGCCCCGCGCATCTTCTCCCAGACGATGCACATCAACGCCGTGTTCATCCTCTTCATGACCCTCGCGATGGGCTACGCGTTCGGCGTGATCGGCGTCCTCATCGCCACGCCCATTGCGGGATTCGTCAAGACCTACTACGACGAGTTTTATCTGGCGCGGCAGCCCGACGACCCAGATCTCGATCGTCGCGTTGAGGCGATGATGCAGCGGCGCGTGGCTGAGTAAATCCTCGGCCGTGGTGTCAAAGGCCCAGACGTTCGCCGAGCCCGCGCGTCGTCCGTTCCTGCAGCTTGGATTCGATGTCGGTAATCTGCACGTCGAGCGCTTCAACGGACACGTGGATCTCCCGCACCGAAAGCGCCAGTGAAATCATCATCAGGATCAGGCTGATGCCGAATGTGATCTGGCCAATCAACATCTGCCCCGCGAACAGGACAAACATGCACACAACGCACAGCAGGAGGCTCGTCACGCCATAACCCTGCATGCGGCGGATCAGGTCGACACGATAACGCAGGTTGCGAAGCTGCTCGATGATCTTGTCGTCGGGCTCCTGGGTGTAGCGATCATGCAGGCTGCGGATGAGGCCGGCGACCGTCAGGAATCGGTTCGTGTAGGCAAGCAACAGCAGCGATATCGCAGGAAAAAGCAGAGCAGGCGTCGTCAGCTCGAGGTCCATGCCTGGTTCAGATTATCGTCGTAAAAAACTCAGCGGCTCCGTCACGGTCACTCAAATACGACCGTCCGGTTGCCAACGAGAAACACGCGCTCTTCCAGGACCAGTTTAATCGCTCGGGCGAGCACAAGCTTCTCGACATCCCGGCCGGCCTTTGCCATGGTCTCGGGCGAGTACGAGTGATCCACCGGAATCACGTTCTGCGCGATGATCGGCCCTTCGTCGAGCGCTTCCGTCACAAAGTGCGCCGTTGCGCCGATGATCTTGACACCTCGCTGGAATGCCTGCCGATAAGGCGCAGCGCCGACGAACGCAGGGAGGAACGAGTGATGGATGTTGATGATGCGGCCGGGAAAGCGCCGCAGAAAATCAGGAGTCAACACCCGCATGTACTTGGCAAGGATGAGGTAATCCGGCTCGTACTGATTGATGATTTCGGCAATGCGAGTTTCGTGCTCATCTCTCGACAGCCCATCGTGCGGCACCGTGTGGAAGGGCACATCGAAACGGCGCGTAAGCTCCTCGAGGTTCGCGTGATTACTGATCACGGCCTGGATTTCAGCGCCGAGTTCGTCTTCAGCGTGCTTCAGCAATAACTCGCCGAGGCAATGCGGCTCCTTTGTTGCCAGCACGACGATCCGCCGTCCGCCGACAGGCGCAACACGTACGTGCGCCCGCGGCGACAGAATCGCTTGAACGCTCGGCACGATGACGTCGGGCGTGGCATCGCCCACGTACTCGCTCCGCATAAAAAAGCGGCCGTTGGCTTCGTCGACGAACTCCTGGTTGCGCACGATATTGCAGCCGTTGTCGTACAACACGCCGGTGATTTTATAAATGAGGCCGGCTTCATCCGGACAGTCGACAAGCAGTAACTGATGATCCACGGTGACGGCTTCTGATGAGGTAGATTTTTGGGGATGGGGATGCAAACCGCTACTGAATGGCCGTGCTACTTCTTGGTGCCGAGGAGCCCTTGCAGACTCTGTTGGGATAGCAGGTTGACGTCATACGAGCGGATGCGGCCGTTGGCCATGCGATGCCGCTCGAGAGCGAGTTCGATCATCCGGGTGGTAAGCTCCTGAAAACCGATACCCGTCGGCTCCCACAGATAGAACGAGAAGCTTCCCGGGATGGTGTTGATCTCGTTGAAGAAAACCTTGCCGGTCTCATCGTTGATCATAAAGTCGATCCGCGCCACGCCCGAGCACTCGAACAGCTTAAAGACCTGCACAGCGAGCCCTCTGATCTCGCGTGTCTTGTCGTCGTCGAGCGGTGCGGGAATGATTCGATCGAGCGATGCCATGCCCGCTGATGACTCGCTTCGCTGCTTCGATCCGCGGCGCGGCGATGGCCCTTTTCCCTTGGCGCCTCCACCCCGCATGTACTTCTCCTGGTACGTCAGCAGGTCCTCCCCCTCCGTCTTGACGGGCTGTTCGAGCACGCTCGGCAGCGCCTCATCCGGATTCCCCAACACGGCGCAGTTAATCTCACGCAGCGGCTCAACGGCGTCTTCCACCACGATCTTATCGTCGTAGCGGAGTGCTTCCTCGATCGCCGCATCCAGCGACGCCCGATCCTTCGCCCTCGCAATCCCAATCGACGAGCCGAGCCGAGCCGGTTTCACGATCATCGGATAGCCGAGCTCTTCTTCAAGACGATCGAGCCACGTCTCCTCGTTCCGAACCCACTCCGACTCCCTGAACGCCACAAAGTCGACGATCGGAATGCCTGCATCGCGGCAGAGATACTTCGACACAACTTTGTCGATGCCGACGGCCGAGCCCAGTACGTCGCTGCCTGTAAACGGGATGTTGAGCGCCTTGCACAGCCCCTGGACGCCACCATCTTCGCCGGCGCCGCCATGGAGTCCAAGAAACAGCACATCGATCTGGCGCTGCCACGGCTTGTGGAATAATCCGCCTCGGCCTACTTCTACGATGTCCAGCGTTCCTCCATCGCCCGGCTGGAGGGCAACACGCCGGGCGTCGCGCCTTAGCACGTTGAGATCGCGGTAGCGCTCAATATCGAGGAGGTCGTCGCCGGTATACCAGCGCCCATCCTTGCCGATATAGATCGGCACCGGCTCGAAGCGGCTCGTATCGAATGCCGCCGCGGCCTGTAGCGATGAAATGATCGAAACCTCGTGCTCGGGAGATACGCCGCCGAAGACGACGCCTATCGTTAGCTTATCCAAACGAACGTGATAAATGAGTCCGACATTCTCGTTTCACTCGGCCTTTGCCCCACGAGTCGAAACGTTGCGTAATATGCTTGGCTCCGAAGCTACGTAAAAGTTGCCGCCCTGCCACCCGTGAAGATCGCCGTCATTTCAGACATCCACTCTAACCTTCATGCACTGAAGGCCGCGCTCACAGCTATCGACGAACGCGGCGCCGATGCGATCTACTGCCTTGGCGACATTGTCGGATACGGCGCCGACGCTGCCGCATGCGTCGACCTGGTGCGTGATCGCTGTGCAGGAAGCGTCCGTGGAAATCACGACGAAGCCGTTGCGCTGGAGCGCGGGCTCGACGTCATCCCCAAAGACGCGCGCGAAGCAGCAATCCACAATCGACGCCAGCTGAACAGCGACCAGATCGAATTTCTGAGCAATCTGCCGTTGACCCTCGAGGCCGAAGGGCTGACGTTTGTGCACGCGTCTCCTCAGGAACCGCAGTCGTGGCTGCGGCTGAACTCGTTCACGGTCGTCAAAGATCAGTTCGACCACTTCGACACGGATATTTGCTTTGTCGGTCACACGCACATCGCCGGCGTGGTGTCCAACCGTGTCGGCGTGCTGAGCGTGCGCCCGGGGCATCGCTATCTCGTCAATGCCGGAAGCGTCGGCCAGCCGCGCGACGACGATCCGAGGCTCAGCTTTGCGTTCTTCGACACCGAAGCTGTTTCGTGCGAGATCGTGCGGGTGGGATACGACGTCGAGGGTGCGGCCAATCGGATACAAGAGGCAGGGCTGCCGTCGTCACTCGGCAAACGGCTCTACCACGGCCGCTGAGCAGATTCAGTCTGCTGCACGAACAAGCTTGCCGCGATTGTAGATCGCGTGAGCCTTCCCGATCATCTCGTCGCCAACGAAGGGCGTGTTGCGGCTTTTCGAGTGGATGTGCCGGCGCTCGAACGTCCACGTCGACGAGGCATCGAATATCGTCAAATTGGCGACGGCGCCTTCCGTGATCTCCACCTGGTTGATGCCGAGGATGCGCCGCGGCTCGATCGTGAGCTTGCGCACGGCATCCGCAACCGATAGAACACCCGGCTGGATGAGTTCGCGTGCGGTTAGTGCCCATGCCGTTTCGAGGCCGAGGATGCCGAACGGTGCGGCAATAAACTCGACGTCTTTCTCGAACGTGGCGTGCGGCGCGTGGTCCGTGCAGATCGCATCGATCGTGCCGTCGCGCAGGCCTTCCTTCATCGCTTCGACGTCGGCAGCCGTCCGTAGCGGCGGGTGCATCTTTGTGTCGGTCGAGTAATCCGTTTCGTCGACCGCCTCGTCCGTCAGGGTAAAGTGATGCGTGCAGACCTCGGCCGTCACCTTGATGCCACGCTGCTTCGCCTCCCTCACCAGTTCCACGCCGCGCGCCGTCGAGATGTGCGCCACATGGACGTGCCCGCCCGTGAACTCGGCCAGCAGAATATCCCTCGCGATCATCACGTCTTCAGCCAACCCGGGGATGCCCGGTACACCCAGCCGCGTGGCCACTTCCCCCTCATGCATATGCCCGTGCGGGTTCAGCGTGAGGTCTTCCATGTGGTTGATGATGGGCTTGCCGAGCATCGAGCTGTATTCAAGAGCCCGGCGCATGAGTCCGCCCGACTGCACGGGCGAGCCGTCATCCGAAAATGCGACCGCGCCTCCCTCGACGAGATCGGCCATCTCCGTCAGCTCCTTCCCTTCCCTGTTTTTCGAGACGCACGCGATCGGGTAGACGTCGACCGCCGTGCGCTGCGCACGCTCGATCACAAACTCCACAACATCGCGCGTGTGGATGGCTGGGTTGGTGTTGGGCATGCAGGCAACGCCGGTGAATCCGCCGAATGCCGCTGCCGCGCAGCCGGTCTCGATCGTCTCCTTGTGCTCGTAGCCCGGCTCGCGGAGGTGCACGTGCATATCGAGCCATCCCGGCGACAGGTACATCCCGCTCGCATCGAAGCGCTCGGCTGACTCGGCATCGATGTCATCGCCGATGGATTCGATCCGGCCATTGCGGATTAAGACGTCGGCGCGCCGCTCGGCGCCGGATGCCGGGTCGAGGATCGTTCCGCCGTGGATCAATAAGTCGGGCGTGTCGGCCATGGATGCTCGGGATAGGAGATGGAAATGGGATCTACGGAAAGGGGCGGCCTCCGTGGAAGCCGCCCCAAATATAACGGGAGCACGTTGAACCGTCGGTGAGTTTTAACGGCCGACGAGATGGTCGTCTACGTAGTTCGTCAGCAGCGTGTGCAGGTGCAGACGTGTGATGCCGCCGCCGATGCCGTGATCGCGGCCGGGGTAGATCATCATGTCGAACTGCTTGTTGGCAGACTGGAACGCGTCGGCCATCTGCACGACATTCTGATAATGCACGTTGTCGTCGAGATCGCCGTGGACGAGAAGTACGCGCTGGTTGTCCGACAGCCGATCCGCGAACGTCAGCGGCGCACCCTCACGGTAGCCGACCGCGTTGCGCTGCGGGGTCGACATAAAGCGCTCGGTGTAGATGGTATCGTAGAGCCGCCAGTCGGTCACCGGCGCCACGCTAAGCCCCATCTTGAACGTTGCCGGGCCGTCTCCGTAGAGCATCGCCATCAGCGTCATGTAGCCGCCGTAGCTCCATCCCCAGATGCCGATCCGCGAGGC
>CAZRTY010000120.1:0-6028 GCA_964603055.1 uncultured Rhodothermales bacterium
CCGGTCAATCCGGCCACTCGATTGCCGGACGTATCTGCGACCGCGCCTGTCGTGACGAGGTGCGCCGTGTTCGGAAGGCGTTCCTCGGCTTCGATATAAATGGCATTCGGGATACTGCCATAGCGATAAATATGGCGGAGCATCCGCACGGTGCCTGCGGCCGAGTCCGCAACCGACCAGCTCTCCGGCCGAAGGTCTTCGATCACCACGGGCTCATCAAACCTCAGCTCGACCCGCCGATCGGAGATGCCGCGGACGCGCGTGAGCGCGGGTGGCGTCTGGTCGACGGCTGAGACGACCCAGGGTGTCGCTACGCCAGTGCTCGCCGAATCGGCCACGATCCACGCCTCAGGTGGCGCAGCCCAGACCTCGCCGGGATCAACACGCCGGTTTCGGTTCGCATCACGGATCGCGACGACGTAGAACGGATCTTGGCTCAGGTATTGAAAATGGAAGGCACCGTTGGCGTCGGTCTGCGTGCGGTAATCAGGCCGTTCGGGCAGAGTTGACGGCGGCTCGTCAATGGGCGTGGCTGCTCGGTAGGCATACATGTCGATGCCTGCCATCGGACGGCCGAAGCGGGCGTCCACCACGCGCCCTTCAATCCTCCCCTGGTTGATCGTCGGGCCGGTTGAGAAGGCGAGTGTGATGGGGGAGGTCAGTCGTACCCCGGCGTGGTCTCGAAAATCGGTGTCGACAGCCAGGACGTACGTTGTGTTGGGACGGAAGTCCTCGGGGAAGGTGATCTCGACCGTGCGGCGGCGCCAGCTAAAATTGAGGCGTTGTTCGGGCTCCGGATTAACGGATAGCGCCTGTTCGAATGACTGCTGGTTCACCCACTCTGAAAATCGCAGGGTGACGGAATTCCCACTCACGTTGACGCTGCCGTCGGCGGGTTCGGCAGAGACGACGAACGGCGGCGTCTGATCGGGCGGACCACCGCTCGGCGGCATCGGTGTAGCACAACCCGCGATGAATAGCAGAAGGCCGAGGCAACGTAGGCGCATCCAGAGATGAAGTCGTGGGAGGGGTTGTGATGCGGGGAGATCCGATTACTCTGCCGACGTTCGCTTGCTCCGGAGCGTAAAGAAGAGCACGACGGTCACGGCCGTTGCCGCGCCAACGATGACCGGCTCCAGATAGCGGCGTCGCCACGATGCGGGTGGCAGCTCAGCGGTGGTGGCGGCGTAACGACCGTCATCGATGCGCTGGATGTGCGAGCGGTCGAGCACGTCGGTATGGGTGAGGTCACAGCGCGACGCAGCGGTAAGGCGGCGGTCCGCAGCGATGACTTCGTACCGCAGACCAAGCTCGACGTGGCGCCGAATACGTTTGCCTTCGCGCTCGTACCGCACGGCTTGCCGATCGGCTTCGAACGAGAGCCTGCTCGGTGTGGCCGTCGACGTCGTGTCGTCCGCATAAACCGTCCGGCCTTCGTCGAGCCAGTGTGCAACCAGCGCTCCGCGGATGTATGGCGCGCCCCGGCTATCCGCGAGACGAAATGAATCCGGCAGCGCCGCATCCGTCAGGCATTCGAGCGCCAGGTTCTGGTAGATCTCAATATTGGTTGGGGGGAAACTGGTTGGAGGAGCCGACTGGGACGTGGCAGAACTCGCCGTGAATAGGACGAAGAAAAGCCCGAAGCCGAGGCGCCGGGCTGCGTTTTTCTTCATAAGACGGAAGGTCATCGGCTATACCGGGATGCGTATCGCCGCAATATAACGACCCAGGCGGCCAATCGTGGCGACGCCGGATTCCCCGCTGCTCAATTCCCGAGCAGGCAATCTACTGGCAAGACGCGGCGTCTGCCTCCGGACTCGTTCACGCGTAGATGCCGCGAAGCTTGAGCGCCGTGGCCACCTTGTGAATGGCCAGCACGTACGCGCCGATTCGCATCGAGACGTCGTGCTTCTGCGCTTCGTCGAAGACGGTCTGGAATGCTGCCGTCATCATCCGGTCGAGGCGGCGGTTCACGCGGTCGAGCGTCCAGAAGTAACCCTGGCGGTCCTGCACCCACTCGAAGTATGACACGGTGACGCCGCCGGCGTTGGCGAGGATATCCGGCACGACGAGCACGCCGTTTTCGTTCAGGATGGCATCAGCTTCGGGCGTCGTCGGGCCGTTTGCGCCTTCGGCGATGATCTTGGCCCGCACACGCTCCGCGATATATTTGGTGATCTGGTCCTCCCGCGCGGCCGGCACGAGTACGTCGACGTCGAGCGTGAGCAGTTCGTCGTTGGAAATCTTCTGGGCGTTGGCATAGCCTTCGAGCAGATTGCCATTTGCGGCGGCGTAATTCTGCATCTCGGCGATATCGAGGCCCTGTTCGTTGTAGTACCCGCCAGTTACATCGCTCACGGCGACGATCTTGCAGCCACGCTCGCGTAGCAGCTTGGCGGCGGTTGCGCCCACGTTGCCGAAGCCTTGCACGGCGACGGTGCACTCGCCGGGGCGCAAGCCGAGCTTCTCCATTGCCGCCAGCGTGACCGTCATCACACCGCGGCCCGTCGCATCTTTGCGGCCCTCCGAGCCGCCGAGGATTTTCGGCTTGCCGGTGACGACGGCGTTCTCGGTTCGCCGCGCATGCATCGAGTACGTGTCGAGGATCCAGGCCATGATCTGCTCATTCGTGTTCATGTCTGGCGCGGGGATGTCACGGTCGGGCCCGAAGACGTCGATCATGTTCGACGTGTAGCGACGCGTCAGTCGCTCGAGCTCGCCTGGGCTCATCTCGCGAGGATTGCACACCACGGCGCCCTTGGCACCGCCAAACGGGACGTCGACCACGGCGCACTTCCATGTCATCCACGCCGCGAGTGCTTTCACTTCCGGCACGGTCACGTCGGGCGCGTAACGGATGCCGCCCTTGCCGGGGCCGAGCACTTCGTTGTGAATCACGCGGATGCCGTCGAAGACGCGGATGCGGCCGGTATCCATCACAACCGGAACGGCGGTGATGATGACGCGCGCGGGCTTACAAAGGAACTCGTAGAATCCGGGGTCGAGCTCGAGGATCTGTGCGGCTACGTCGAACCGCTCCATCATAGATCGGAACGGATCTTCTTTGTCGGGGATGGGCGTCGGCTCCTGGTAGACGGCCCGGTCGTAAACGGTGCGAGTCGTGGGCATGTGCGGACTATCAATAGCAGGTGATGTGAAAGCGCTTTTCTGAACCGCCTGCAAAGATCCGGCGTGTGTGTAGTTCTCGGAGAGGTGTGAATCTTCAGATGAGAAAGTCGCGGGGCTCGATTGTAGAGCGAACGCCTTGATTTCGTGCGTCCGAAGTTGTGGCGAAAGAGCTGTTGAGCGAAGCGCAGGCTCTGCCCGTCCCGGCGCACAGCGGCGAACCCGGGCGGGGCCTTACCCGGTTCATCCGAAACCACTAATACCTGAACGGGCCGGCGGCTTGCGCCTGAATCGAAGCGATGCTGGCTTGCAGCATCACCCGAACCAAAGCGCTGTTTGGTGGTCGCACGCGGCGGCCACACTGTTACAAGCCATAGAGGACGCCTACCGATGTTATCGCAACGCCGACAGAAAGAGATTGCCCGCCTCCGGCAGCGGAAGTACCGTGAGCGCGACGCGGCTTTCCTCGTGGAGGGCGTGCGCGCAGTACAGTCGGCGGTCGATGGAGGCGCGGAAATCATCGATCTGATTGTGGAGAAAAGTCGCGCGGACGATCCGGATGTCGCGGCAATCGTACGGCAGGCAGGCGGTGTGATGTCGGCTGATGCGAACGTGGCCGGCGTGAACGTGGTCGACGAACCGACGATGGCGCGGCTGAGCGATGTGATGACATCGCAAGGTGTGCTGGCCGTGGTGAGGATGCCCGATCGCGAGGCGTCTAAGCTTGTTGGATATGAGCGGGTCCTCGCGCTGGACGGCGTGCAGGATCCTGGGAATGCCGGCACGCTGATCCGCACCGCCGCGTGGTTTGGGATTGACGGCGTGCTGGCAGGAGAAGGCACGGTCGACTTGTTCAACCCGAAAGTCGTGCGCTCGTCGATGGGCGGGACGTTTGACGTGGCGCTTGCCGCGACCGACGACCTGGCGGGGTGGCTCCGCGAGGCGAAGGTGCGTGGTGTGAACGTGTATGCGGCCGACATGGAGGGGACGGCGGCTGAGGCGTGGCGTCCGGAGACGCCGTCGGTGCTGGTGGTGGGGAATGAAGGCAGCGGACTGAGTTCGGACGTGGCTGCATGCGTTGATGAGCGGATCACGATTGCGAAGGTCAATGGCGATGCTCGAGGCGTGGAATCGCTCAACGTGGCGCAGGCGGCCTCCATCCTTGGCTATCTGTGGACGCGTTCGGCTACATAAAGCGCTATTCTTGCGCCTGTGGCTTATTTTTGTTTTGATGGATCGTCACCCGCGGCTCACCTCACCCTTTTATGGAAATTCCGGCGCTTCAAGGCCTTCAACTTGAGAAAGGCCTCATGACCCTCGAGAAGCCGCTCCGCAGCGTCGAGCAGCAGCGCTCGCTCCGGATTGGCATTCCGCGGGAGATCTCGAATGAAGAGCGCCGCGTCTCGGTGACCCCGAACGGGGTGAGCGTGCTCGTGGCGAACGGCCACGAGGTGTTCATCGAAGCCGGTGCCGGTGCCGATGCCGACTTCCCCGATGTGCAGTACTCGGAGGCCGGTGGTGAGATCGTGTCGTCGAAGGCTGACCTCTACAGCAAGTGCGAGCTCATCGTCAAGGTCGGTCCGCCGTGCGGCGAAGAGCGGGTGCTATTGCAGGAAGAACAGACGCTGATCTCAGCGCTTCACCTCGGCAACACGACGCCCGACTTCCTGCGGCATCTGATGGACCTCAAGATTACCGGCATCGCGTTTGAGTTTATGCGCGATCGCGACGGCACGCTGCCGATCGTGCGGATGATGCACGAAATCATGGGATCGATGGCGGTGCAGATTGCCGCGCGCTATTTAGAAAGCGGGGAAGGAGGCAAGGGTGTGATGCTCGGCGGGATATCGGGCGTGCCGCCGTCCTCGGTGGTAATTCTTGGCGCGGGCGTGGTGGGCGAGTGGGCGGCGCGGACGGCCCTCGGCTTTGGCGCGCATGTGATCGTGCTCGATACCGACCTGGGCGCACTGCGCAGCCTCGAGCATTATCTCGATCGGAGGATCACCACGGCGATGGCGACGCCGCAGTATTTGCATAATGCGGTAAGTGGTGCGGATGTCGTGATCGGGGCGATGATGGCGGATGGGCAGCGCTCGCCGGTTGTTGTGACGGAGGATATGGTGGCGACGATGCGACCGGGATCCGTAATCGTGGATGCGGTGATGGATCAGGGTGGATGCATCGAGACGAGCCGTCCGACAACGCATTCCGAGCCGGTCTTCCGTGAGCACGACGTGGTGCATTATTGCGTGCCGAATATGCCGTCGAATGCGGCTCGAACGGCGACGTATGCGCTGACGAATGTGCTGGTGCCGTACCTGATCAAAATCGGCGAGGTCGGCAACATCAACGAGGCGCTCTGGCGCAACGATGGACTGCGTAGCGGCACGTACGTCTACCGCCGTCACTTGACGAAGAAATCCCTCGCCACGATGTTCGGCATGCCGCACCGGGATATAGAATTGTTGATCGCGTCGGGGATATAGGGAGGTTTGACGACCGACGACCGCAGCGCTCATACGGTGCGTCCGAAGGGTGGGCGTGAGGGCGCTGGGGCAGGGCGGAGAGTTGGTGCGTCCCGGCGCACCGCGGTGAACGTGGGCGAGGCCGGACCCGGTTCTCCCCAAAATCCTGAACCCGATCAGATCAGCCGCCGCGACCGGAGGCAGCGCTCCAGCCATTCCTTTTTACGGATGAGCTCGTGGAGGCTGAGCTCGTCCTGGCCTTTGTTGAAGCGCTCTTTAGCGCGGCGGTGGACGTCCCGTATCTCGAATTCCTTGCCGTCGGATTGCAGCGCGAAGGCGACCTCCGTGGCGAGCGCGGCGCACTCCTTCCGCAGATCCTTCTCGCGCTGGTTAACATCGAAGACGTACGTGCTCGAGCTATCGATTTCGAACGCGGC
>CAZRTY010000121.1:0-5997 GCA_964603055.1 uncultured Rhodothermales bacterium
TCACCATCCATCGTTCATCCGCTTGATTTCTTCGATGCGGAAGATGGCGTTGATGAGGCCGAGGTGGGAGAAACCTTGCGGGAAGTTGCCGAGCAAGTTGTCTTCGTCCGGATGGATTTCCTCCGAGTAGAGTCCGAGCGGACTCGCGTACTTGAGCAGGTTCGACAGCTCGGCACGCGCACGGCCGATGTCACCCGAGAGCGCGATGGCTTCGATCATCCAGAACGAGGGGAGGAGGAACGCGCCTTCCGGTCCACCGACGCCGTCTTCGTTCAGATAGCGGTACAAGAGCGTGTCGCGGCCGGCGCCCAGAGTATCCACGCATGCCTTCATCGTGCTCTGGAAGCGCGGGTCGTCGGCCGAAATAAAGCCGACGGTCGGCATGACCATCACGGCGGCGTCGAGGTCATCCGAATCGTACGACTGCGTAAACGCGCCTATCTTCGGATTCCATGCCCGGTCGAAGACCTCCTCGCGCACGATGTTGGCTTCCTTGATCCATGCCTCGATGTCGGCATCGGCGCCGAGCTGCCGCGCGAGTTCGGCCGCGCGCGTGAGCGCCACCCACGACCACACCTTCGAGTATGTGTAATGGCGCGACTCATTACGCGCCTCCCAGATGCCGGCGTCGGGCTCGCGCCAGCGGCGCTTCACCTCCTCGGTGAGCTCGGTTAGTTTCTCCCATTCCATGATCGTAAGGAGTCCGCCCTGGCGGTCGTATCGCAGCGCTGCGTCGAGGAGGCTTCCGTAAATGTCGAGTTGGAGCTGATGAGCGGCGCCGTTGCCCGTGCGGACCGGCCGCGAGTCGCGATAGCCTCGTAGCGGGAGTTCGCGCTCCGGCAGCGACCGCTCGCCGCGGATGCCGTACATCACCTGGAGCGGCCCGCCCTCGAGCGCCTGACCCAGCAGCCAGTCGAAGTATGACGTGCCCTCATCGATGTACTGTGCTTCGAAGAGCGCACGCAGGATGAACGCCGAGTCGCGCACCCATGAGTAGCGGTAATCCCAGTTGCGTCCGCCGCCGGGCCACTCCGGCAGCGATGTTGTTGGTGCGGCCACGATCGCTCCGGTCGGCTCATAGATCAGCAGCTTCAGAGCGAGGAGGCTCCGCTCCACGATGTCGCGATAGCGGCCGTGGTAGGTGAGGCGATCAATCCATGATCTCCAGAACGTACGCACTTGCCAGAGCCGGCGGTCGCACTGGTAGCTGGCAATCGGGTGGACGTGCGCCGCGCCCCAGTCCACGACCATATAGGCCTCCTGGCCTGCTTCGATCTGGGCGGTGCCGTAGGCGTGGCCGTCTCGCACCTCCATGTTGAGCTCCGACGAGAGCACCACCGTCTCGCCACGCGGGTCGATGGCCTTGACGCCGTAATCCGAACGCTGGATATCCGGCTTGAGGAGTCCGTATTCGAAGCGCGGCTCGAAGATGGCCTCGACGTCGACCTTCCCACGGACACCCTCAATACGCCGATAAATTTCAGCCGTGGGCACGCGCCGGCGCGTGTAGGGCATGAAGTCGCGCACGCGTATCGTGCCACCGGGCGCGTCAAATTCGGTCACCAGGACGTTCGTCCCACGCTCGTAGCGCTGCCACGACGTGTAGGGCCCTTGCGGCCTGATCACAAACCGGCCTGCGGTGGGGTCGAGCAGCGAGCCAAAGATGGACGGACTGTCGAAGTCGGGCAGGCACGCCCAGTCGATCGATCCGTCGGCCCCGACGAGTATTGAAGTTCGGCTGTCGCCGATTACGCCATACGCTTCGAGCGGCTTGAAGTCGACGGGGCGGGAGGGATCGTACTGAAACTGAGCCATGTAACGGAGAAATCCGGTCGCGCGATGTCGACCGCTCGATGCAGAGGAGGATACGGGTGATCTATCTGCGCCGGCGCAATTCGATCCCGTCCGATTAGGTGCCGAAGATATCCGGGGAGCGACTAAAGCTCAAACGACGGCCTCAATTGTATCCGCGAACACGCTGCTGTATCGACTGAAGGCGGCTGTCTGTACGGACGAGTCGCTGCGTGTTGGAGTATCGAGCCGCCCGCCGCCGGGCATCGTCAATACGATCCGATGTTAGCGGGTGCGTCGAGAAGAACTGGGCGACGGCGCCGGGTTCGCGCTGATTCGCCGACATCAGCTTCTCGAAGAACGTGGCGAGTGCGTTGGGATCGTAGCCGGCGTCGTACATGAAATCGATGGCCATCTGGTCGGCCTCTCGCTCGTCGGAGCGGGAGAAGTTTGCCATGGCCCCCGTTGCAGCTACCTGCGCGGCGATCTGTTGCACGAGGCCGGGGTCGTTGCCCAGCAGGAGACCCGCCCCGAGGTTGATTCCATACGCCGCCGACATCTGGCGCGTGCCATGCCGCGCGACGCCGTGGGCCACCTCATGCGCGATGACCGATGCCAGCTCCGCCACATTATCCGCAGCCGTGATCAGGCCGGTATATACATAGACATTGCCTCCGGGCGTATTGAAGGCGTTGACGGCAGGATCGGCCACCACATAGAACGACCACGGCAGGTTCGCCATGTCGGTTGTCGACACGATGCGCATGCCGATCTCCGTGATGTACTGCTGCACGTCGCGATCATTGACCAGCGTAAGCTGCCGGTTCAGCTCCGCCTCGATCTCCCGCCCCATCTCCCACTCGTCCTCAATCGAGACAAGATTGACGGAGCCGCACCCGGCGGCAAGGATCATCAACAGAACACCGGCTATCAGTGTGCTCAGCCTGCTAACGAACGTGTTCGAACGCGTATGTGAAGGTGTATAGTTGCTCACGGTCATTCGTCCTCTTGGGAGGGGTTCGATTCATCCGGGAAGTCGATGCCTCATGGTAGGTCGCTGCCTCATGGGGCGGCACAGCAACATCGCGTCTGAACCCGTAGGTCCCTGCTCCTGAAATGTGTTCAGGATTCTTTACACCCGTCGGCGGGTAGGTTCTCGAGGACGGCGCGCAGCTCCGAGAGCATCATCGCGGTGGCGCCCCAGATTTTGTAATGATGGAAGCGGATGCAGGGGATGTCGACCATCTGGCCTTGAAGCGACCAGCGTTCGACGGCGACCGACTCGGGATCGAATAACGACGCGACAGGAACGTGAAGTATAGCGGCGACCTCCTCTTCGAGCGGCGCGAGCTCAGGCTCGGTTTCGCTTATCGCGACGAACGGGTGGACGCAGAAATTGGACGGACCAATGAACAGCGGCGATAGCTCGCCGAGGACGTTAACCCTGCCGTAGCCGAGGCCTATCTCTTCGTTGGCCTCACGGAGGGCCGTGTCCTCGAGCGACTCGCCCGGCTCCTGTCGGCCGCCAGGGAAAGATATCTGGCCCGGATGGTCGGGGAGGTCATCCGTCCGCAGCGTCAGGATCACGTTCATCCCATTATCCTTCGGATAGAGCAGGACCAGGACGGCCGCGTGCCGGCACGGCTTCCCCCGGACCGACAGCAAGCCGGCGTCGTGACGATAGGCCGGTGCCATCTCGAGGTGCGCCTCCGTGCCCGGCAACTCACCGCGCAGCGCTTCGCCGAGGGCTATGATTAATTCGGAATCGAGCATCAGTATGTACTGGTAGGCCGGCTATATGCAACGGGCTATATGGAACGGGCCAGATATACAACCAGCACCATACAAAAAGTCCCGACCGGAGGATTCCGGTCGGAAATGGCGAGATGATGCTCGTAGCGCAAAACGCGGGCGGCGTTTCACGCTGAGGATGCCGGGAGTCTGATGATCGGTAATGCCGATGTCGTTACCCTGCGGCACGGAACGGACTGGAAGCCATCGTTGAAGAAAGTGGTTGTGGGCTCACTTCTCCTCATCCGATGGGAGCAGCAACCCCCGACTCATCTCAGGTTCGCATAAGAACGGCGGTACAACTTATGTCTTGGTACGACAGGCGCTGGACGCGTAGAAAGAAACTGACGATCCAGGGGAGCCGGGTTCCCGGCTCGGTACATGAGTTTCCGCTGTATGTATCGCTCGCAAACGACCCTGACATTCTCTCGTATGGTCGCGCTGATGGCTCCGATATCTTGTTTACTGCAGCCGACGGCGTAACGCGGCTACCACACTACCGAGTTGTTCATCAGCCGATTCTTAAGGAGCAGGCCGTGTGGACGATCTGGAGCGACCCGAGAGCGATCCGGCATGTCGGCCGGCGTGACCAGACCTACGTAGCCTACTACACGACGAATCAGGGCTGGTGGATTTCGTCGTATAACCACGACGCAAAGAAGTGGCAGCATTTCCAGCTCCGCACGCACGCGGCGAGCGAATCTGGTCGATGGTGGGACGATCACAATAATCCAGCAATTGCAATTCGGCTGGATGGTCGGATCGTTGCCACATATCAGGAGCACAGTACCGGCACGTCGTACGTTCGCATCTCCACCAGTCCCGAGGACATTTCTGCCTTCGGGCCGGAGATCGCGGTCACGGGGGAGCAGACTGCCGAGCCGGGTGACCCGGCTTACAACTATGCAAACCTATACTGCCTGCCGGACGGTACGTTGTGGCGGCATTATCGACCGCTGACGACGTGGAGTGGGCTGACACGCACATCTAACGTGATCACGTCGAGCGACGGCGGTGAGACGTGGTCACAACCGAAGGCGATTATCGCAAACTCGGGGCGCACGATATACCTCGTCACGTCGGCTCGTGGTAATCGTATCGAGCTCTTTTTCTCAGATGCGCACCCGGACGAATGGGAAAAGTCGTCGGTCTATCATGCCTACTATGACCATGCAGATGGAAGCTACCGTCGCAGCGACGGAGGGCTAATCGGGTATGATGCCGATATGCCGTTCGGCCCTGAAGATGCAACCCTTATCTGGGACGGCACGACGCCCGGGGGAGAGGCATGGGCATACCATGTAGAGGCCGACGAAGACGGCAACGTCGGCATCGGGTTCATGGTCTACTCCGGTGACGTAAGCGGAGAAGACGATTCATATCTACGTCACGACTACTATTGGGGCCACTTCGACGGGACTAGTTGGAAGATATCGAAGGTATGGAGTGAGCGTGAGCGATACGGGCCGGGGCAAAAGCGGTATTCAGGCGGTATCGTTGTTGACCCAGAGGATCTTTCGACGGTATACGTAGGCATCATAGATCCAAGCGTGCCGGCGAACGGCATGACTCGCCATATATACCGTTATACGACACCCAATCGCGGCGACTCGTGGCATCGTGAACAGGTATCGACACCAGGTGAGGGTAAGGCGCATGGCCGACCCGTCGTGCCGCAGAACCGACACCCCGAACTGCCGGTGTTCTGGTTATATGGGCACTATCAAAACTACCTGAGTTACTGGACAGCACTTGCCACGGTAGGCGGGCATGGTGATTGGCTGGACTCTGAGCATTACGTCAAGGTCCCGGAAATTAGGCCCGACGAAAACACTGATATTTTCGTCTATTACGGCAATAGACACGCGACCGACCAGTCGGCTTCAAAGTCTGAGGTGTTTCCGCCGTCGCTCATAGCATCGTACAGAGGCACACTGAATGACGATGACTTGCGAGCCGTGATAACACCCGGACTTACTGAGATCACGCTGGACTTCAGTGCTGTCTGGGAATCAGACCGCCGAGGCGGAGGCTTGGCAAACCTGTTTGCAAATGATGGTGCAGGTGGGGGCTTCATCGTTTGTCGCAAGAATAGCAGTAATCACTTCGAGGTTTCGGCGGGCTTAGCCGGCGCAGGGACGCGCACGTTCACGTTTAGCGATCTGGCATTCACGGCGCGGAACTGGAGGAGTGCTTTTGCGCCGCTGCACAACCACGTCTTACAGGTAACGATGAGGGCGGGCGAGCAGGTGGGGGCGTGGATGAACGGGATAAAAAGCTCACATGAGCCGCCGATGCCCGCCGGCTTTGCCGAGGCGGCGCCGAACACCCTTCGAATTGGCTATTCGCCTACGACATATATCGATCGCCAGTGGTATGGGTGGCTGGACTACTTTCGTATCTTCTCAGACATCC
>CAZRTY010000122.1:0-5948 GCA_964603055.1 uncultured Rhodothermales bacterium
CCCACAGATCATCATCCATGACAGGCCTGCCCACTTCGGCCTCCGGTCTGATTTCCTCGCCCACAACGCAGACATCTGTGCCACTGATCTCCACCGAACCGTTTTCGCCGAAGACGGCGGTGAACTCGGTTCCCGTTGCACCATTACCATCACCATTACCTCCCGGATCTGCAATTGCGCCGGGGAAAGGAACGCGGTCCAGAAAAGGATACTCCTCCTCGCTTCCGGGTTCGGCCTCGGGCGGTGTCACGCCAAAGCGCTCCATCCGGCAACGCAGGTTTTCGTAGGCATCTTCCACCGGACATTCGGGCGAAGGCGTTAATCCGACCTGAAAGTTCTTGGTGTGCATCCGCGCCACTCCGGCTCCACCCGAACTCGATAGCTGAACATGGACTGGAAACGTACGGTTGGAGCGCTGAAACGGCGGTGAATCGACAGTCAGGGTGATGGCAGGCCGGGCTGGAGGCTCGCTAAGGCCAGCGGCGAAGATCTGGACAGCCGTTTCAGTAATCCGCAAGCCGATCTCGGATCCATCGGGGAGCGTGTTGACATCCGCGAAACCCCCTTCGCGCATGTTCTCCTCGAACAGCAATACCTGATAGATATCGTCGGAGCTCAGTTCGTATCCGTCAGTCAGCGTCAACTGTAGAATACCATCGAGCACTACCTCGTCCGCGCGCACCTGGTCGTATGACGTGCCCGGAGAGATTCCGCCGATGTCGATATCGAGCACGGCGGTCTCCGTCTGTGCGAGCGATCCCTGGACCTCGATAATGCCGGCGCCTCCATCAATAGGTCCGGGCCGGATGACTCCCTCGTTAGATATGTCGCCCTGGATGGTGCCGCTACCAATAACCGAAGCGGTGTTCAGCAAACCGCCCCGTGGCTCGGGGACGAGCGGGCCGACCAGCAGTGTTCCTTCATTGATGACCTCCCAGTCAGATCGCAGCGTGATATTGTCCTCACCGGATGATCGCATTGTGCCCCGGTTGATGAGACGAGGCGATTCGGTACTACCGCTCGCCACCGACAGCGTAAGGGTGCTGTTGCCAGGGGAAAGTACATCCAGCGTCGATCCTTCTTCGATGATCAGCTCTGCTCCATTCGTGCCCGTAACGGCACGTGTTCCCGAATGCGTCAGCGTCGAATTGTTGCCGATGATCATCCGCCGGCCGTCAAGCGACTTGTTCCACGAACCACTGCCGGCACCGCCAAGGATCGTCAGATCACCCTCGAACCGAAGATCCCCCTCGCCGCGGAACGTGCCGCCGTACCAGAGCGCCTCGCCAAGAACACGTAAGTCGCCTTCTGTGTCGTAAACTGACCCGGCATTTCCGAGGAGGAACCATTCATTTACCGTCATATCAACTGTTCCCAGAAGACCACCAGAAGAGCCGATGGTCAGGGAATCGACCGCGTACGATCCTGAACGGTGGAGGTGCAGGATGCCGCCGGATTCGAAGGCGCCCGAATTGCGCCCACTACCTCCGCCGAGCCGCAGCCATCTTCCCAGATTCCGAACGTCGGCCGTTGAAGCAATCTCCACCTCAGCCCGACGGCTCGTACCAGAACTGGATAGTCGCGTCGAACCGGAAATATCGTATATCCCTTGAACCTCGATTCCATCTGAGTACATGAAGTGGATGGTGCCGTCGCCGACGATAACGGATGACTCGTTGAATACGATAGGCCCGGTGTCGTTAAAGCGAAGCTCCGCTCCCTGAGCGACTTCGTAGACTCCGGCGTCATCCACGATCGGCCCCTCCAGGCTGAGCACGTCGTTGTGGGCCAGAATCGAACCCAGGTTATTGATCGTCCAGCTTATCCGGGTTTGCGAATCACCCCCTGACTTGCGGATGATACCTCGGTTGATGATGCTGCCGCTACCGAGCAATGCGGATGACGTCGTGAAGTCCATCTCACCACCTTCCTCGATGAGAATCTCCGCCGTTCCGGATCCATTGAGCGTTCGCGTTTCCAGGAACTCGAAGGCCTTGCCGGACGGGATAACAATGCGGCGATCTTCGAGAGACTTCGACCAGGATGCACTGCCCGCACCACCTTCAATGGTTACACCCTGGTGGAACGTGATATCGCCTGAACCGCGAAAGGTACCGCCGATCCAGCGGGCGGTACCCAGGATATCGATCTCGGACGTCGTTTCGAGTACGGCAGAGCGTTCGCCGAGGACGAAGTAGTTATTGACGGTGATAGGCACGTCCGTTATGATCCCACCGTTGTTGCGAACCGTCAACGTGTCGATCACGATCGATTCAGACGCTTCGTAGTACAGCTTGCCGCCCGAGCCGCTGGTCTCGCCCCCGAGATGGAGCCATCGCCCGAGATTAGCTACGTTCGCAGTTGGTACGATGGTAACCTCAGCATGCCGCGATGAACCGCTGCTCGATAGGCGCAGCGTGCCCTGGATGTCGATCAGACCGCGGATCTCATAGTCACCGCTGTACAGGAACTGAACGGTTCCTTCCCCCGACAGGGTGGACGACTCCCGAAAGACGACAGGTCCATTCTCTTCAAATCCGAGCGTGGTGCCGGCATCAGCGTGGAAGACGCCGGACGCGACAGGCACTGCTCCACTTAGATATAGCGCACCTTCCGTCACTTCGACGAGCCCCGTGTTCTCGACATCCCAGTTGATGTACGTGGTCGAGGCGCCCCCAGGTTTGTGAAGGGTGCCGTGATTGATGATCGCAGGTTGCGACCTGCTGCTCGGATCGATCTGAGACACTCGTGAGCCGGCGGATGAAAGGAGCGTCATCACAGCGCCGTCTTCGATGACGATCGTTGCGCCGTTGCTGCCGGTGAAGTAGTTCGTCTGATGGATTCCCGTCTCACCGGAAGGAAGAAGAATCGTTCGGCCGTCGAGGATTTTCGTATAGGAGGAACTCGCTCCGTCGCCGGTCAAGTGGAAGCCGCCTGATGTGCGCGTCGTACCGCTGCCGGTCATTCGCCCTCCTCGCCAGGTGAGGAGCCCGCCGATGTTCAGATCGCCTCCACCCCCAATCTCCGACGAGCGATGGCGAATCGTGGCCGAGCCATTGATGGTGAGGTCGTAGTCGAGACGTACCGAGACGTCGATTGCATCCAGCGTTAGAGATCCGACGCTCGTGTTCTGGTCCAGAACTATCTCATAGGTCGTTCCGGAGGGTGCCCGTTCGGTAATTTGGACGTCATCATCCGGGCCGGGCACGCGCGCAACTCCGAAGTCGTCGACCCAATTCGAGGCATCGCCCCAGTTTCCGCCCGAAATATTCGTCCAAGTCACCCTTTGCGCATGGGCGCTGATGCTGGTGATCAGCATGACGAGAAATAGCGCTAAACCCGCCCCTATTTTTTGCATCATAACGTCTGGCTTATGAGGTTGAGTTTGCGGCAACAACTGGTAAGCCGTCACGCAAGAAGCGCAGCGTACCCAAGGCCAGACGTCATCGCAAGGGTGAAACCAGGGTCTGAGCCAACCACGTCATCAGTAGTGCACCGAGAGCGCATCAGATTCTAGGTCATTGGCGTAGCGCCATGCTCATGCAGGGCACGCCAACCTTGCGACGCGATCTCGGACGGCATCAGCGCGCAAGCACCAGTTTCTGCGTGGCGATGCTTCCCCTTGCGTGAAGCTGCACGAGGTAGAGCCCGGCGGCGAGGCCCCTCGCGTCGAACGCCGAGCCGTAGCCGCCCCGGGCAACCTGCTCGTGATCGGCCCGGGCGAGTACGACGCGCGCGACTTCGCCCGAATCGGGATCATCATCCAGGTGATCGTCCTCTTCGCCACGTTGCTAGTCGTCCCCGTGCTCTTTCCGTTTTAAGGGGGAAGGGGGAGATGCGGTCAGAACAGCAGGTGGCTAGCGGATGCATCGATTCAGGTTGTAGCCCAAATGCTACCGCAGCATCACCAGGCCGCGCCAATCTGTTTTCCTTCATCAGTCTTCACCGATCGGCTCAGCACGGTTAGGCTCAATCTGATCCAACTCCTTGCCCAGCGAAAGCGCCCCTTCCTCAAGGTCGTAATCTACCTGCAGCCCCAGCCAGAATGCTGCCGTCGTGCCGAAGTATTTTGAGAGGCGCAGCGCCGTATCGGCGGTGATCGCTCGATCCCCTCGGACGATGGCGTTGATGCGATTGGCCGGTACCCGAATATCGCGGGCGAGCCGATTCTGGGTGATCCCCATCGGCGCCAAAAACTCTTCCTGAAGGATCTCTCCAGGGTGAATGTTGGGAATACGGTAATTAATCATGACACTAAGCTGATGACGCAATTAATGGTAGTCACAGATCTCCACGTCCTCAGCGCTGCCGAAGCCCCACGCGAAGCATATGCGCCACTGGTCGTTGATGCGGATGCTCCACCGGTCATCGTCGCTACGGCAGTCACAGAAGCGTTTGAGTCGGTTAAGGCGTTCTCGATCCGGGTGCGTACGTGGCGCGTACAGCTCGGTTTCGACGACATCGTCTGTCGAGATCGCTGGGGGATGGAGATGGGATTGGAGTCTATCCCATCACGCAAACTCGAGATATTGGTCATCATTATCTATCGATCACGCACCGAACTGTGGACCGTATGGTGCATTGCGACTGGACGTCATCGAAGGTCATAAGTCACAAGTGCGAGATGCGCCGCGAACATAATTGCTGACTGACTTCCGCGCAGATTGCGAAAGGATGTTGATGTATCGATGATGCGTCATTAGTCTGAGGTAAATACATCCATCCTCGGCCCCAGACGATGAAGCACTTGTTGCCCAGACGAGCCCGCCGCCGGAGCGCTAAAGCGGAGCCCTCGCAAGGCGGGCCTGAACATGTCCGCCCGGAGCAGAGCCGTGGACGTCGTACGATCGACTTCCTGGCCAGGCTTGCCTTTGAGCTTCTGATCATTTTCGTCGGCGTTTACGCTGCCTTTGCCCTTTCGCAGCATCGGGCCGGGCGTGAGGCCGAAGAGCAGCGGCATCAGATCCGCACAGCGCTTATCCGCGAGATCGAATCCGTCACTATGAACACGCGCCGCGTGGCGACGACAACCCCGCTCTATCTCGCAAGCTATGATTCGCTGGTCGCCGCCGGCCAGCGTCCCGTGCCCCAGGTATTCCTCGAGCCCATCAATATCCAGACGCACATGTGGGACGTCACGCTGCAGTCGAACGCGCTCGACTTACTCGACGTGCCGACGGTTTACCGCCTGTCCGTCTTCTACAATTCGCTGAACCAGGGCATCGAGCAGTTCCATCAACTGCGCGCTCTTTCCGAAGCGTACCTCTTGCCCGCTCTCGACGACGGCCCCGACGGGTTTTATGACGACGCTACCGGCGAGCTTCGGCCCTCGCTCGCCTGGTACCTGCCCAGCGTGAGACGGCTGGGGTCACTGGCCGAGCGAATTACGGTCTTCGGAGACTCCCTCGCCGCCGATCTGAGGCGGGACAATGAGCTGGGGAGGCGAGGATGGGATTGAGATCCTATTACGCTACCGCTGGCTGATGTTTAGCCGCGCGAAGAGCAGGGTGAGGCTGCCGCGGCGGTCGTGCTCAGCGCGTCACGCAGAGCTCCGTCGATAAAGAGTTGGGCGGATAGCCGCACTCCATCAAAGGATAGCGACTGGCAAATGATCTCTCGTATCCCTGCTTATCGTGGCACCTCTGTCGTCCATAGCCTGTCACCGACAACTAAGATTTAGAAAGACATCAATCGGAAACGAGGAGCTTATGGAATGAGGAAATGTTCGAGCACTTAATACACACTTGGCACGATCGATTTTAACCCGTGGATCCCTGTCCCCATGCGCTCCTTCCTCTTCTCAGTTCTCCTCCTCATCACCGCGGGCACCGCGACTGCCCAACATGCTCAGCCCTACGCGGGGCAACAGGATCGCCCGATCAGGGCACTATCTGAGGCTGAGATCCGCGGTTATCTAAACGGTGCAGGCATGGGGTATGCACGGGCGG
>CAZRTY010000123.1:0-5923 GCA_964603055.1 uncultured Rhodothermales bacterium
CCTCGGCGTGCCTCATGAACGCCTCGGCGCGTCTCATGAAGCCCTCGGCGTGCCTCATGAAGCCCTCGGCGTGGCCCATGAAGCCCTCGGCGCGTCTCATGAACGCCTTGGCGTGGCCCATGAACGTCATTGGGTCGCGCGAATCCCTGGCTGTGCCTGAAACGAGCGATGATCTACCGCGACGATGCATGGACGCGCACAGAATGAACCGCACGCCGCACCTTCGGTCGGGTGCCGAGCCTCTTCTGCGCGATAAAATCTCGGCGGTTGTGCTATATCACTCTCGTCGAGTGGTGTTGCTCGGGTGCGGACCGCACAACGCCTTCCTTAATCCCACCACCCTGTAGCGCCGCTGCATGCACCGGTGCCACAAGCGAAGCCCTTGCGCCTCCGAATTGCTAATGGCCAGTGGTACAATCGGACGGCTGGAGACAGTCGTCCCCACCTATTTGCGATGGTGGTATGATGTCGAGAACGGTGCTTCTGAGCTTACGCGGCGGTTTTTGTTAGGCGTGTATCGTCACCGTGAGGTGAACCGATACAATGAGTAGTATGCGCTGAGCGTCTCCGGCGCCGGTTCTGAGAACAGGTCTGCGCCGGCGTCGAGGGTAATCTGGTACAGGCGCCCCACCTGCTGGGGGTGTATCTCCGGGATGTCAACGGTGGCGAGGGCGAGCGAGACGACTTTTCGATCAGCAGACACGCGCACAGAGCGCACGGTCTCGCTGCGTCGTCCCAGTTCCTCTGAGCCATAGTCGGGTGCATCCCGGTAGGTCCAGGATTCCAACGTAAATCGCGCCGCGAGCGCTCCCTTATCGACGTTTGCGGCAACGGGATGGGTCAGGCGTACGTCAAAACCGTCCGCTCTCACTTTGACCGTTTCGATGGCGGGCTCCACGGTTTCGCCATCCCAATAAATGCGCTGAAGGCTGGCCACATGACCACCTCTGGCCTGCCAGCCGCGCCCCGTCTGTCCGAGCAGGATGCTGCCGTCGGGAAGGAAGATCGGACGTAAGACACCGGAGGCAAGGCCTCCCATAAATGGGATAATCACCGCCTGTTCAGTGCCATCGACTACTTCCGTATCAATCCGAAGCAGGTTCGAGTGGGTTTGATCACCGATAAACATGTGCCCTGAGAACCGGCTAAAGCGTCCTCCGGTGGTATCCCAGATGGGATGTCCCGGAGAGTTTGATAACCGGTTTTGCGGTAGCAATGCCACTTCTCTCTCGCGGGTGTCGGCTACCTGCTCCCAGGCAATCTCGGGCGAATCCGGGCCCATTCCCGGCACGTCCACCAGCCCCGCTGGATGGCCGTAGAATTTCCCCTCGTTCAGCACATATAACTTGGACGTGCTTACGTACTCGCCCTGATTGTCGGCTACCCAGAGGCGTCCGTC
The DNA here is from genome assembly GCA_964603055.1 of uncultured Rhodothermales bacterium. Classification (GTDB taxonomy): domain Bacteria; phylum Bacteroidota; class Rhodothermia; order Rhodothermales; family CAZKDQ01; genus CAZRTY01. The sequence goes on from CAZRTY010000123.1 coordinate 1,400, forward strand.
CGGCGCCTTAGCCAGGCCCGCGGCGCTGCGCAATCCATTGGCCCACAGTTTGAACTCTCCCCGAGGGGTTACCTGGATGGCCCAGCCGAGCAGGCCACCATGGCTACCCATGAACTGACCGTCCGCTTTGTAAATCGCCTCATCGGCGTGGGCCAGATTAATCACCACGTAGTAATTGCCATCATCATCCCGAGCCGGGCCGTGCATATACGTGTGGTAATTGCCGTGAAAGCTGTGGGCGTCGAACAGCGTTTCGAAGACATCGGCGCGCCCGTCGCCATTTGTGTCAGTGATACGGGTCAACTCCGCCTTCTGGCTCACCACCATGGATAAGCCTTGCTCATCTTCGACAATCAAACCGAGGCTGTCGAAGAGTCCGTCGGCGAATAATCGCCACTCACCATCCACCAGACGCCATATTCCGGCGGTTCGGGTAGCCACGACGAGGGTTCCGTCCGGCGCAACGTCCAGACCGAGACCCTCAAAGAGCTGCTCACGTCCGTAGTTGTCTTTGGGAGGGAAGTAATTTTCGATGTGGTAGCCGGCCGGTAACTGGGCTTGACCCGGAACGACCATGAGCCGTTGCCGCGCGTGATCGAAGGGTTTCGGTTCCGGCCGCCAGGGGTCCGGCATCACACTCATCTGTGCGCTCAGCGTCGCAGACGACACGCCGGCCGGTAGCGTCCAGACGCCGCGGTCGAGGGTGCCGTGGGAGACCTGGGCCCCGGTTAGCACCTGCTGGTGAACACTGAACGTTTGCGTCTCCTTTAATTCCCCATCCACATGAAAACGCACCCTGCCATCGGCCTGGATTTGAGTTTGAACGGCCAGGCGGTTCTCGCCCACTCGATACCGGAATGCGGGGACGGCTTCAGGATCACGGCTGTCAAGCTCATAACCCATAAACTGAGCATTAACAGCAGCTAACTGTTCGAGATGATCGGTTTCACTGTGGAGGGCCTGATTGATTCGGTCAAAATCATTCAGTTTGGCTTCCTTGAAGGAGAAATCAACTAAATCGCCTTGCGCATTCAGGGGCGCAAACAGCACCTCATGATCGCCGAGGTCGATTTCCCTGGATTCAAAACCAGTGCGCAAACCAAACCCTCCTCGACCGCTAAGCTCTCCCGACATATCGAGGAAGCCACCCTGCCATACTTTGGCGATTCCCAGCAGACGAGGGTCAAAGCTGTAGTTGATACCGTTAGGCTGACCGACGTGAATACTGCGCCCCGACAGACCTCTCATCGGGCCGCGTTGCAGACGTACCCGGTCTGTCACCAGAAACTGCATACCGTCCAGCAGCGGGTCATACTGTTCGGGGCCACCTTCAAGAGCCATGACCGTGACGGGTCCCTGATTAGTCAGGTCGTTCAGCGTCTGCAGATAGGCACCAATAGCATCGATCTCGCTGTCGGAAATCATATCCGCGCCATATGAGGGCATGTCGGGCGAATATGCCTCGCCTTCTCGTTCGCCCGTTTCACGGATCGGCAACTCGGCGCTGGCAGACCGGATGCTCCGGTGCAGGTAACTGCGGTCCGCCTCGACTATAAACCGGCCACCCGATGCACCGGTCACTTCCCGATCTCTGGGGTGAAGCGTAAACAGGCCGTACAGATTGGGACCGAGTCGTACGGCGGAATCATCTTTCTCGACCGAGTGACAAGACATGCAGCCGAGTCCGCGAAAGAGATCCTGACCTTGGGCAACGATATCGACCAGTTGATCACGATTGGTGCTTTCGCCGCTGGTTTGTGGCACCTCGACGGCGCCGAAGTCCGCCCGGTACAGCTCGAAATTGCGGATGGCGATCGCGCCGTGGTCGCCGCGAATCATCAGGGCACCGGTGGGCTGCTCCCAGTCGTACGGGGAGTTGCGGGTTACGCCGGTGGCAATGGTATTGGATTGCACCTGTATGCCATTAATCGTCACCGACAACAATAGCATGTTCTCTGCTTTCGCGCCGTCGACGTCGTTGCGCGGCGCGCGGTATTGCACTTCCAGCGTCTGCCATTGCCCTGCGGGTTGAGCCGCATTCTCAGAAGGGGGTACACCGTCAAACGAGGTCGGCGACATATCAGGGTCCCACCGATGGGCAAGTCCTCCCATATCGGAGGGCTCGAGGTCGGTCTTGCCGTAGCTGTCGGCCAGGCTGATCTCGTAGCGAGACATGATGTAAAGCCCCGCACTTGAGCCATCCGCCAGCATAAACTCCATACGCACGATACCATCCCCCACCTCAACGTAGGTCTCCAGATGGCTACTCTCAGCTCCGCCGCCATCGTTTATAGCGATGATATTGTTTTCGCCCCGGGTGGTTATCAACGTCGCGCCTTCGGCTGACACGTCCTCAACCAGTTGCCAGTTGGAATTGGGCTTAAATAGAGCCAGTGCAGTGCCGTCGAGCGAGTCGTGCGGTGCCGGCTCTTGCTGGGGAGTACCGCGCTGCCCGGGCGTCGAGCAAGCGGCGAGCATCAACGTGCCCAGGACCAACAACAATCTGGTGACCAGGAGCACCGGTCTCATTAAATCCATAACCGATACTCAACCTTTATTTCCCGGCAGGGCCAGGACATGTCTTGTGTGATGAGGGCACCAGCGGGAGGGGGGACTCAACGTGACGATAATTCTTTCAAGGCTGATCAATTTCCCGGACCCAGATGTTACGGAAGCTCACCTCGTCGCCATGGTCCTGTAAATACAGGGGAGCACAGCCGTGGGCATGGACTTGTGGAGGGCCGATCCATTCGGTCGTGCCCTGGATCTCAACATGATTCTGCACCAAAACGCCGTTATGCAATACGGTAACGGTACCGCTCGTCTGTAGTCCGCCCCTGTCGTCGAAGCGCGGTGCCATGAAGATAATGTCGTAGCTCTGCCAGGCTCCCGGCGGGCGAGACGCATTGACCAGAGGAATCGACTGTTTGTAGACCGAGGCGGCCTGACCGTTGGGGTATGTCTCGTTTTCGTACGAGTCCAGCACCTGGATCTCATAGCGTTCCTGTAGAAAAACTCCGCTGTTGCCTCGGCCCTGACCTTCGCCAGCGATCTCGGCGGGGCTGCGCCACTCTAGGTGTAACTGCACGTCACAAAACTCTTGTTTGGTGCGGATGCCGCCGGCGCCTGGAACTACCGAAAGCGTCCCATCCGCGTCGATCGACCAACGAGCTTCGCCGCTATCGGTAGCGGACTCCCATGCCTCCAAGCCCGACCCGTCGAACAGAACGATGGCGTCGGATGGTGGCTGGCCGGGCTCTGCCGCGACTACCGGCGGTACCGGCTCCCAGACTTCGGTGTCTTCGGCCTGTTGCCATGGCTCTCGAGCGGCTTCGGCAGTGTTGGCGGGCTCTGCCTCAGAAAACGCCGTGCACGACGTTGCGACGAGTAAAGTTGAAAGACATAAATACTGAGATAGCCGTCTCATTCGCGATATAGCGTCGTGGTCGGGGAGTGACGTGGGAGGGGATCAATACTGCCGAATTGGCTATGGCAGTAACGGTCGCAACGATAAACATATGGAATCAATTCCGTCCATATAAAATCCCTTTGGATAGTCTCGGGTGCTGAAGTGGTCTGTAGGCGAAGGTCCGGCTCGTCGGAGTGGCAGAGGTCATAAGACAGGAGTGGACTGGAGCGACGGTAGCGCTACCGAGGGTTCCCCCTACACGCCGACGCGGCAATTTGCCTACACGGCCGTGGGGGAAGGTCGGCGGGCTTCAAGGCCGCGCCGGCGATATCATTCGATTGCCTCGCCAGACCGTTGGGGTGCAACGAGGTTGTGCATCACTTGAAGTTACGTGACATACATTGGAGTCTTACGGGACTCGTCAGCCAACAACGCGTGCGAAGAGATATGCCACTCGACCTACCTAACAAACGAATCCTCATCGGCAAGCCCGGCCTCGACGGACACGATCGCGGCGCCAAGTATGTGGCCCACATCCTGCGGGATGCCGGCTTTGAGGTCATCTATACCGGCATCCGCCGAAGCCCTGTGCAGATCGTCGACGCCGCGATCCAGGAAGACGTCGCCGCAATCGGGCTGTCGCTCTTATCTGGTGCGCACAACCTGCTTTTCCGCCGCGTGGTCGAACTGCTGCGCGATCGCGAAGCCGGCGACATCATCGTCTTTGGCGGCGGCACGATCCCGGCCGATGACATCCCCGGCCTGCTTGAGGCAGGTGTCGGCGCGGTGTTTACGCCCGGCACGTCGGCAAAGGAAATCGTAGCGAGCCTCGAGGACCTGCTCTCCGCGACCGCTGCCTGATTTCGTATGACGAACTCCCTCACCCAACTCGTGGATGCAGCCGTCAACGGCTCGGCGCGGGCACGTCAGACACGGGCCGCAGCCCGGCTCATGACGCTGCTCGAATCAGAGCCGCAGCGCTTGCCGGAGGTGTTCGCGCACTTGCCGCATGAGGCGTGGCCGAGGCCCCGCCTCGTCCTCGGCATTACCGGCGCGCCGGGTAGCGGAAAGTCGTCGCTCGTCGATGCGCTCATCGCCGAGTACCGCCACCGCGA
>CAZRTY010000124.1:0-1482 GCA_964603055.1 uncultured Rhodothermales bacterium
GAAACGGAGTTAGGCGAAATCGAATCAGCTGCGCCGCTACGTGTGACCGCTGCACGCGAACGCCTCCATCAACGGCTCGCAGACGTGCTGGGTGATGAGCGCATCGACCGCGACCGGCTCGAACAGGAGATCGTGATGATCGCCGACCGGCTGGATGTGACGGAGGAATGTGTTCGCCTTCATTCGCACCTTACGCAGTTCAGAGAAGCACTATCGGCCGATGACGCAATCGGCCGACGGTTGAATTTCATCTCTCAAGAGATGAACCGTGAGGTGAACACGATCGGCTCTAAGGCAAACGACGCCGAAATCGCGCGGCGTGTCGTGGTGATGAAGGAGGAGCTCGAAAAGATTCGGGAGCAGATTCAAAACATCGAATGAGCGAGCCACGGATCATCGTCTTGACGGCCCCGAGTGGATCAGGCAAGACCACAATCGCGAGGCGGTTGATGGATGCCCAGCCTACCCTCCGGTTTTCGATCTCTGCGACGACTCGGCCTGCGCGTCCGAACGAGCGCCACGGCGTCGACTACTACTTTCTGACCCCAGACCAATTCGAAGCCGAGATCGCAGACGACGCCTTTCTCGAGTATGAGGAAGTCTATCCGGGTTGCCTCTATGGAACACTGCGTAGCGAGATCGACTCTGCAACGCCCGACTCGCCGATGCTGCTCGACATCGACGTTAACGGCGCACGGCGTGTGAAAGAGCTGGTTGGAGACGACGCCCTCGCGATATTCATCCGGCCGCCATCGGTCGCCGCGCTGCGGAATAGACTGCTGAGACGAGCGACGGAATCGGATGCATCGCTCAAGCAACGCTTAGAACGAGCCGAGATGGAGATGTCGTTTGCCGACGAGTTTGACACCGTGGTCATCAACGACGACCTCGAGATCGCCACCGCGGAAACCTTGGACCTGGTCCACCGTTTTCTGTCGGTCCCTCGCAACGCCTGATGCTATTTAGCTTGATGCAATCATACAGGCGGGCGCAAGGGCCGTTTGCGCGATCAAGACCTGAGCATCGTGCACGTCATCATCAACAATTATCACCGGTAATAACGTGAGAACCCTGGATCTCGACGAGCTCACGCTGCAGACAGCCAACATTTACGAGGCCGCTGTCATCCTATCGAAGCGAAGCCGACAAGTTGCCGCGCGCGAGAAAGCTGAACTTGACGACCGCCTCGCCTATTTCGAAGGTTTCGGCTCTGACGTTGAGAACATCCGGATGCAGGAAGAGCAGGCGCGGGTCTCCCTCGAATTTGAGGTAAAGCCCAAGCCGACTGAACTCGCCGTCAACGAAATGCTCGAAGGCGAGATCTACTTCCGTCATCCAAGTGAAGAAGGCTGATCGTCTGCGGTAGCTGCCGCGCGCCGGCACTTCACACCTCGACCTTGCAACAAGAATCCGGCTCCGTCCGGATTTTTTGTTATAAGCCCTATGTCATCTTTCCGACAGCAAATCGAAGGCAAGCTCCGC
>CAZRTY010000124.1:1582-5920 GCA_964603055.1 uncultured Rhodothermales bacterium
TGCCCGGCCATGGATCACGACATGTACGTGCATCCCGCTACTCAGCGCAATCTATCGACGCTCCGCGAGTACGGCTATGAGGTGCTTCCTCCGGAACAAGGCGAACTTGCCAGCGGCCTCATCGGCGAAGGGCGATTACCGGAACCGGAGACCATAGTCGACCACATTATCAAGCGGCTGAGTAACCCCGGCCCGTTGTCGGGCAAGACCGTCCTTATCACGGCAGGTCCGACACAGGAGCCCATCGATCCCGTCCGGTATATCTCAAACCATTCTACGGGCCGAATGGGCTACGCCCTGGCCGAAGAGGCGCAGCGGCTCGGAGCGAATGTCACGCTCGTCAGCGGACCAGTTGCTGTTGAGCCTCCGCGCGGTGTTGAGGTTGTGAACGTGATCACCGCGGCCGACATGGCAGCGGCTGTCGAAGCAAGAGCCGGAGCCGACGTCATCGTGATGGCTGCTGCCGTGGCTGACTACACGCCTGAGAATCCGGCCGACAAGAAGATCAAGAAGTCGGGCTCGGTAGAGCAGTCGCTACGGATGACGCGCACGGTCGACATCCTCCACACGCTCGGCCAGAACCGCCGCGAAGGTCAGACGATCATCGGTTTTGCACTTGAGACCAACGATGCGATCCGCAATGCGCGAGCGAAACTCGAAGCAAAAGGATCGGACTTCATCGTGCTGAATTCGCCAACGTCGGAGTCGGGCTTTGCCACAGAGACCAACCGCGTGACCATCCTTGGACGTGACGGCACCGAGCGTGAATTGCCACTGATGACGAAGGCGGATGTCGCGGCCGAGATCTTCCGCGTGGCGCTGTCGCTTGACTGATGTTCATTTTTTTGCGGCGCCCGGGCTAAGTACCTTACTGCTTCCCCCCGCAGTCATTATCTCTTCCGTCGATCGATGAAAGAACTCATCAGGCAGGCGCTCGCATTCGAAATCGAGCTCGGCGGGCCGTTTGTCGTGTTGCCACCCGATGATCACCAGCCCGCGACGCGTCCACCGATGGTCTATCCCGAACCGGAAGAAAAGCTGGACGCTGTCACGGCCAATGAACAGATCGTGGCCGATCCGGCAGTTGGTGAAGACGGCCCATGGCATCGCTTCCGAGAGCTAATCCCGGCAGACTCACCGATTCGAGACATGACATCGCTCGATCAACTGCGGGAATACGTCGCATCCACCATCCTCATCCCCATCGATGAGACGCGGACCAACCCGGTTTTCGGGGTTGGGAATCCGAGCTCCGACCTGATGGTGATCGGAGAGGCGCCGGGTGCCGACGAAGATCGCAAGGGTGAGCCGTTCGTAGGACGCGCCGGTCAGCTTCTCGATAAGATTCTCGCGGCTATCGGCTTTTCGCGGCAGGATAACGTCTTCATCGCCAACATCCTGAAGAGCCGCCCTCCCAACAACCGCGATCCTCAGCCGGACGAGATCCGCGCCCACGTACCTATTCTCTACAAGCAGATCGAACTCATCCGTCCTCGGCTCATAATGTGTGTGGGGCGGGTCTCCGCGACCACACTACTCGGGCAGGATGATTCGCTGAAGAACTTGAGAGAACGCTTTCACGATTTCCACGGCATCCCGCTGGCCGTCACCTACCATCCCGCAGCACTGCTCCGCAATCCTCAGTGGAAATATCCCACATGGGATGATGTGCGGATGGTTCGTGCACGCTATGATGAACTCGTGGCGCAGGTCAGCGCCTGACGGGAATCGTGCTTTGATTGATTGATAATGGAGAATGAAGAGCTACGTCCGCGTCGGCTAAGTATCGACCCCGACCTGGGCAGCCAGCGGTATCCGATTGAGAAGATGACGGGCGCGCTGCAGCGGAGGCCGCCGGATTCCGCCATGGAACAACGTGCCGGGCGCGTCCCTCCGCAAGCCGTCGATGTGGAGCGCGCCGTGCTGGGAGCGATGCTGATCGAACGCGAAGCCATTCCGCGGGCGATCGAGCTGCTGCCTCCCGACGCGTTTTATGACAACGCCAACCAGCGCATCTACTCCTCCATTCTGGCATTATTTGAGAGGGGGAATCCCGTTGACCTGATCACGGTCACGGAAGAGCTAAAGCGTCGTGGCGAGCTTGACGACACCGGCGGCACCTATTACCTGACGGATCTCACGGCTCAGGTGGCCTCTGCTGCCAACGTGGAGTACCACGCGCGCATCATTGCGGAGAAATCGCTCCTCCGCAAGATGATCGGGACGATGACGACGCTCGTCGGCGAAGCGTACGATGCCGGTGCCGATGCCTTTGAGCTGATGGATAAGGCGGAGTCCGAGATTTTCCGCATCTCGGAGACTCAGCTACGGCGTTCGGGGCTCTCGATGAAGGACGTAGTGAAGGCAACGCTTGAGCAGCTCGAGGCTGTGCACGGCAACGAGGGCGGAATCACCGGCGTGCCCAGCGGCTTTACGCGGCTCGACCAACTGACGGGTGGCTGGCAGAAGAGTGATCTCATCATCATCGCGGCTCGCCCGTCGATGGGTAAGACGGCGTTTTCGCTCGCCGTTGCCCGTAATGCGGCGTTGCATCCGAAGACGCCCGCGGGAGTGGCGATCTTTTCGCTCGAGATGGGCGCACAGCAACTTGCGCAGCGTCTCTTGACGTCGGAGGCCCGTGTGGACGCACAGGCCGCACGAACCGGCCGTATGAACGACCGAGACTGGACGGCGCTGGCGCGAGCGGCCTCCTCCCTGGCTGAAGCGCCGATATTTATTGACGACACGCCCGGCCTCAACGTGCTCGAACTGCGGGCAAAGTGCCGCCGGCTGAAAGCCGAGCACGATATCGGCCTGGTCATCGTCGACTACCTCCAGCTCATGCACGGCACCGGGGGCAACAACAACGCGAACCGCGAACAGGAAATCGCGCAGATCAGCCGCTCGTTGAAAGGTCTTGCGAAAGAGCTCGATGTGCCGGTAATCGCGCTATCCCAGCTCAGTCGCGCCGTAGAAACGCGAGGTGGCGACAAGCGGCCTCAGCTCTCCGACCTTAGAGAATCCGGGTCAATCGAGCAGGATGCAGACGTGGTCGCGTTCATCTACCGCGCCGAGCGATACGGGATTATGCAGGATGCCAACGGGGTGTCAACGCAGGGAATCGGTGAGATCATCATCGGGAAACAGCGAAACGGCCCAATCGGCGACGCTGCCCTCGCGTTTGTTTCCCAGTATGCGCGTTTCGAGAACCTGTCGACGTATTACGCACCGGGCGCGGAGTACATGGCTGCTGCTGAGTCCGATCCCTATACTACGGCAGTTGATCAACCGCCTGCGACCGACAGTCCGTTTTAAGTCAGAAGTCGTCGTCCAAGCCGGAGCCCCGTGCTGATCGTATCATCCACGATCTGCGCGAGCTTTCCCCATCCACCCTGCCGCACTCTCTCATTCGCTAATGTATACGATCGAACTTCCGATCGAGAATCCGGTCCTGGTCTTCGCGATTGCGATGATCATCATATTGCTGGCGCCGATGGCGTTTCAGCGGATTCGCGTTCCGGGCATCGTTGGGATCATCGTAACCGGCGCGCTCATCGGCCCGAGCGCCCTCGGCTTGCTGGAGCGAAGCGAGACGTTCATCCTGCTCGGCACGGTCGGCCTCATCTACCTGATGTTCACGGCCGGTATAACCCTCGACTTGAATCAGTTCACGAGGCACCGCAATCGTAGCATTGTCTTTGGATTACTTTCTTTCACGATCCCCGCCGGGCTCGCTGTAGTTTTCTTCGGCGTACTACTCGGATACTCCACGGCACAGGGTCTGTTGGTCGCTGCAATCGTGGGCTCGCACACGCTGCTCGCGTATCCCGTGGTGCAGAGGCTCGGCATCCTGCGAAATGCTGCCGTGACGATGACCATGGGCGGGACGATGGTGACCGACGTGGTGTCGCTGACGCTGCTCGCCGTCGTGGTAGCCGTTACGGAGGGTTCGATCAGCGCATCGTTCTGGATCACCTTCCTCGGGCTCTCGGCCGTTTACGTCGCGGCCGTGTTACTGATTGTGCCCCGCCTCGGCGACTGGTTTTTCAGAACGGTGCGCAAGCAGCCCGACGTCGAGTTTGTGTTCTTGATGGTGCTGCTCTTTTCGGGTGCCTTTCTCGCGGAATTTGTCGGTCTGGCACACATCATCGGTGCATTCCTGGTGGGCCTCGTGGTTAACCGGTTGGTGCCGGCGCACAGCCCCCTGATGACACGGATCTCCTTTATCGGCGATGCCCTCTTCGTTCCCTTCTTCCTGCTGTCGGTCGGGCTGCTGGTAGATCTGCGCATCGTCTTCAGCAGTATCGAGTTGTGGGCGCTCACTTTACAGATGACCCT
>CAZRTY010000125.1:0-5910 GCA_964603055.1 uncultured Rhodothermales bacterium
GCCGAGCCCATCACCGAGACGGCTTCTTCGAGCGTCGCGGCTGAGCCGTCATGGAAATAAGGTCCGGTCTCGGCCACGTTGCGCAGCGGCGCGATGCGGAAGACGTATTCATCCGCCTCACGACCTGTGACTTCGGCGCGTCCGAGGTCATCTCCGCCCTCCGCGTGCGTAAAGCGGGCGAAACCCTGGCCACCGAGGAGCACGCCGTTGTGGCATCCCGCACAGCCGGACGACATGAATAGATCGAGACCTTCGGCTTGCTCCGGCGTCAGCGCGTCTGTTTCGCCTTCGAGGTAGCGGTCAAAGGGCGACCCGGGCGTAATAAGCGTACGTTCGAACGAAGCGATCGCTTTCGTGATGTTCTCGAAGGTCAGTGGGTCCTCATCATTGGGGAAGGCGGCTTCGAAATAGGGGAGGTAACCCGTCTGGCGGAGACGCTCGACGGCTTCGTCGGGCGTGAGGTCCATCTCAACGTGCGCCTGGATTGGCCCTTCGGCCTGCTCCTCGAGCGTGGCGGCGCGGCCATCCCAGAACTGCGAGCCGAGAAATGCGGCGTTGTAAACTGTGGGGCTTCGTCGCGGACCAACGCGCCCGCCTTCACCGACGGCGCGGGGCAGGTGGTCGACGCCTGCGGCACCGACGACGTGGCACGTGTTGCACGAAATGACGCCCGATCTGGACAGCTTCTGTTCGAAGAACAGCATATGACCGAGATCGATTCCTGCCTCAGTGAGCGGGTTATCTTCCGGAACCGGCGCCTCGGGCGGGATAGGCTCGAACAGCTGCGCGACGACCGGATCAATGTCACCATCGGATGTGCCGTTCTGAGCGCAGCCAACGAAGAGCAGGGCCAGCGCCAGGGTCGGCACGGATACGAGGGCCATCAGGCGAGCGAGCGGCCTGAGGTTGGAGGCAGAGCGTCTATTCATGGCTTCTGTTCGAGTGACGAACGGTTGATCTGAGAAATCCGGTTACCGCCGGCCGGCTTAATTCACCGTTAGCAGTGTGCCAAGGGGTGTCCGCGGGGAGGTTGCATTGGACAAGCCTTGAAATCACGCACTCGTTTATACGGTGGATTTACGCCGTTCGGGCCGAGATGTGGAACAACACGCTATAACATTAGCATCCCGAGGGGACGAATCACTGCAACAATCGGTGAAAATCGTTGGATCTGGTGATGAAACGGCCGGCATCGGGCGAACTCGTGTGCTCCGGATTTGGGGGATGACCGCTGCGCTATGGACGGTGCGTCCGAAGTGGGGAGGAAAGAGCAATCGATCGCGGCACAGCCATGTCCGTCCCGGCGCAGGGCGTAGGCGCGGAGCGAGGCCGAACCCGGTTCCCCACAAAACCTGACACCGGGGTGCCGCACGCCGGCTCTCAGTTCGAGCGCCGGCGTAACGACACAGGGTTATCCGTTAAAGCGATATCCGAGCCCGTACACGGTTTCGATGTACGTGGGCTCATCGGCGTCCGGCTCGATTTTCTTGCGGACGGACGCGATGTGGCGATCGACCGTACGCGTGATGATGTCTTGCTCGATTCCCCAGACATCGCGCAGCAGTTGTTTCCTGGTGACGGTGCGGCCGCGGTTCTGGATGAGATAGCGCAGGATGTCGAATTCGAGCGCCGTAAAGGCCACGGCGCCATCGGTGTTCGATGCCTCGTGCGTGCTGAAGTTGATCTCCACATTTCCGATGTGGTAGATCTCCATCGGCGCTTTATCGGGCGGTTGCGTGCGATGCAGGATGGCCTTGACGCGGGCGGCGAGCTCTTCGGCATTGAAGGGCTTGGTGACATAGTCGTCGACGCCGAGGCCGAAGCCTCGCAGGACGTCCTCCTGTTCGCCCTTGGCGGTGAGCATCAGCACGGGCGCGGCAACGCCCATCTCCTGAGACTCGCGCAAGACGTCGTACCCGCTCTTTTTGGGGAGCATGACGTCGAGCAGCACGATGTCGTACTTGCCGTTTTCACCGAGCATGTTGACGGCTTTCTCGCCGTCGTTGGCGAGGTTGACATCGTAGCCTTTCAATTCAAAGAAGTCTTTCAAACCCATGCCGACGTCGGGATCGTCTTCGACGATCAGCATGTGGAAGGTTGGCTCGTTCATGATGATTTAGTAGTCGATGGAGGCGAGGGATGGTAACGGCGTTCTACCACACAGGATGGCCAGCCTGGCTCACGCTGTGAGGTGTTTGATGGCCTATCGCCAACAAGGCTCATGAAGATGCACGTTTGCGATGGTGTGATGAAAACACCGGCCGACCAGACGATCGATACAAATGGGGGAGGTCCGGCTCGGCGCGGGCCCGCCGTTACAGTTTCTTGATTATAGGCCGAAGGAATGGAAGAGAATAACACTGTTTTGTACCGTCTTCGAAACAGGTGTTACGCCCGCGTGCTCGATTGAGCTTGCGGCTGCATGCCATTATGGGTTTTTTCTTCGCGGCGGCTGGCGAATCGGCGCTCGTCGGATAATGACTTCAAATTCAGATTAGAGCATGAGCGAATCAAGACAGTTTCTGATCGACCTGCTGAATACAGCGAGCCCGACGGGATTCGAGATCGACGGTCAGCGTATGTGGGCGAAGTACGTAGGGGAGTTCAGTGATGAGGTCGACAACGACGCGTACGGTAATACCTGGGCCACCTTGAGACCTCGCGGTGATGCCGCGCACCGGCTCATGATCGCGGCTCATGCCGACGAGATCGGGATGATGGTGAATCATATCTCGGATCGCGGCTATATCTATGTGACGAGGATTGGCGGCTCGGACCGAGCCGTAGCGCGTGCCCGGCGGGTGAAGATTTTTGGGGATAAAGGGCCGGTGCCCGGCGTCGTGGGCAATACGGCGATTCATCTGCGTGATTCGAAGGATGAGAAGGCGCCCGAGTGGCATGAGCTTTTCATCGACGTAGGCGCAGCGAACGCAGGCGAAGTGGCGGAGCTCGGCATCCGCGTAGGGCACCCGATGGTAATTGACGAGCCGGTAGTGCAGCTCGCGAATGATCGGCTGGTGGCGCGCGCCATCGACAATCGGGTCAGTGGCTATATCGTGGCGCGCGTGCTCGAGCAGTTATCGACGCGGCGCGACGAACTCGATGCGCTGGTCATCGGCGTCAATGCCGTCCAGGAGGAAATCGGTGGGAACGGCGCACGGATGGTCAGTTACCGGCTCCGGCCGACCGTGGCCATTGTGTTGGATGTGACGCACGCGACTGACTCTCCCGGTATCTCGAACGAGAAGCACGGGCGGGTGACACTGGGCGGCGGGCCCACGGTATCCCACGGCACGGCAAATCACCCGCTTGTCGTCCAGCGACTGGTTTCCGTGGCGGAGCGGCTGGGGATGGATATCCAGCACGAGGCATCGTCGCGCTCAACGGGGACGGACGCCGACGATGTGTTCGTCTCGCGGAGTGGCGTGCCGAGCGCGCTGGTGTCGATTCCGCTGCGCTACATGCACTCGACCGTTGAGCTGGTGTCGATGCATGACGTGGAGCGTTGCATCGAGCTCGTGACCGAGTTCGCCGCCGAGCTCAAAGACGGCGACTCGTTCGTACCTCAAATCGGTCGGCGTCAGGCCTGACGACGCATCGTCTTGTACTTGCGGGCGATCGAGAACGCCATTTCGAGCGCCTGTTCGTAATTGAGCCGCGGGTCGACGTGTGAGCGGTAGGCGCGCGTTAAATCGGCCTCTTTGAGTCCGCGGGCACCACCGGTGCATTCGGTGACATCCTCACCCGTCATCTCAAAATGGACACCGCCCAGGTAGGTGCCCTCGGCGTGGTGTATCTCGAAGGCCTGCTCGAGCTCCGACAGGATATTCTCGAAACGCCGCGTCTTGATGCCGTTCTCAGTCTGTTCGGTGTTGCCGTGCATCGGGTCGCAGATCCAGAGCACGCGTTTGCCGGTAGCCCGAACGGCGTCGATGATTTCAGGCAGGCGGGTGCCGATCTGGTCGGCGCCGAGGCGGGTAATCAGCGTGAGGCGGCCGGGTTCATCGTCCGGATTAAGCGTGTTGATGAGGTCCCGTAGCCACGTCCGTGACATGGTGGGGCCGACTTTGATAGCGAGCGGATTAGAAATCCCGCGGGCATACTCCACATGAGCACCGTCCAGCTGCGCGGTACGCATACCGATCCAGGGGAAGTGCGTAGAGAGGTTGTAGACGCGGTCTGAGGTTGGGACGCTGCGGGTTAGCGCCTGCTCGTACGGAAGGTGCAGTGCTTCATGACTGGTGAAGAACGACACGCGGTCGAGCTCGTCGATCGCCCCGCCGGCAACCGTTTCCATGAAGCGGATGGCTTCGTCGATTGACTCGAGCAGTTGCCGGTAGTCGCGAGCGAGCGGCGATGATCGCATGAAGTCGACGCTCCAGTTCTCCGGGTGATGGAGGTCGGCGAAGCCGCCTTCCGAGAGAGCCCGCACATAATTGAGCGACAGTGCCGACACCGTGTATGCCTGTAGCATCCGCCGGGGATCCGGAATGCGCTCCTCCGGCGAGAAGCCCGTGCGGTTGATGATGTCTCCGCGATAGCTGGGCAGCGTCACGCCGCCGCGCGTCTCGTAGAGTGATGATCGGGGCTTGGCGAACTGACCGGCGAAGCGCCCAACGCGGACGATCGGCTTTCGCATGCCGTAGAGCAGGATCAGGCTCATCTGGAGCATGATCTTCAGGCGGTTCGTGACCACCTGGGTGTTGCACTCGTCAAAGCGTTCAGCGCAATCGCCGCCCTGCAACACGAACCGCTTGCCGGCGCTTGCCTCGGCGAGAAACGACTTCAGGCGCTCGACTTCCCACTGTGTGACCAGCGGAGGATAATCCTTCAGTTCGTCGATGACACGCTCGAACGCCTGCCGGTCAGGATACTCGGGTTGCTGGAGTGCCGTGCGTTCTCGCCAGGAGTCGACAGTCCAGTCGTTCGGTCGCGTAATACTCGCCAAGGTTACAGCGGTGGTCTTTGAGGAAAGCCGGACGAGCGTCGTGGGGACGCGGGCCGCTAAGATGATTGACAGGCAAAGCTCGTAGGGAAATGCCCTACGCTACAAGGAAGGTAACGTTCTTATACACCACCCGACACGGCATAATAAATAGCAAGCAGCACGGCGAGCACATAAATGAGGGGCGTAACCTCGCGCCAGCGGCCCGAGACCACCTTGATTGCGGCGTAGCTGCAGATTCCGAAGACAATGCCGTTGGCGATCGAATAGGTGAAAGGCATGGCTACGATCGTCAGGAATGCGGGCACCGCTTCGTCGAGCCGCTCCCATTCAACGTCGCGCGCGCCGACCATCATCATGGAGCCAACTACGATCAGCGCGGGCGCGGTGGCCGAGGCGGGCACGGAGGTGACCAGGGGAAGAAAAACGATGGAGACCGCGAAGAGGATTGCAACCACGACAGCCGTTAGCCCGGTACGACCGCCTTCTTCAATGCCCGTCGCCGATTCGATGAATGTGGTTACGGTGCTCGTGCCGAGCGCCGCGCCGACCATGGTACCCGCCGCATCCGCGGTAAACGCCTGATCGCTCCGCTCGAGGCGACCCTTCTCATCGAGAAAGCCACCGAGTCTACCAATTCCGATGAGAGAGCCCGCCGTGTCAAAAAAGTCGACAAACAGAAATGCGATGATGACGATGAGCAGCTTACCCGTAAGGATCTCGCTGAAGTCGAACGCAAAGAGTGTCTCCTGTGGCAGGCCCGGTGCGACGACGAATTGATCGGGCATTGGGCTGACTCCGAGAATCCACGACGTCACGGTGACGGCGATGATGCCGGTCAGGATGGCACCGTGGAACCGGCGGGAGAGGAGCGCAGCAGTAAGGATGAGGCCCCCGATCGACATCAGCACTTCGGGTGAAGAGATGTTGCCGAGTGCGACGAGCGTGGCTTCGTCCGAGACAAT
>CAZRTY010000126.1:0-5908 GCA_964603055.1 uncultured Rhodothermales bacterium
TGTTCGTTTTTTAGGCAGATGAGAACTCCCGCGGGGAGTTCGACACGAGCGAGCGCAGCGAGCGACTGATGGAGGCGCCGCAGGCGCCGGAATAATCTTCCCGGGCACGCAAACGGAGCTCCGCTGGCCCTCAGGCCGCCGGAGCTCCGTTCTTTTGCGGAGGATGAGAACTCCCGAAGGGGTTCGACACGAGACACGGCGCAGCCGGGTCGACTGACGTAGGCGCCGCAGGCGCCGGAATAATTTTCCCGGGCACGCCATCGAAGCCTCGGTCACGATTTGTGGTCGAGGCTTCTGTTGTTCTAGCGGATGCGCCGAGATATAAAGTTGCATAGGACGTGCGGTGGTGTTTGATTGCCATCGAACATTCCGTGGCGTCTGGCGCGCCGCTTAACTTCAGTGATGTATAGCACAGCGTATTTTGCACTCGTTGATTGCAATGAGATACCTGACAATCTTAGTGATTCTGTTTATTTCCGCTTGCAGGGCCGGAGACGCGCCGGTGCCGCAGTCATCTTATGACAATACGGTAGAGGCGCATGCGATTCCCGAGGACGTCCAGATAACCGTCATCGATGAGAGCACCGTCCAGAACGCTAAGCGCAGTCTCGACGTCAGGATATCTCGCAGGGTGACAGAGTCGGAACTGCGGCTCATCGCGGAGGAGCTTAGATCAAGAGATCCGAACTCCTACGATCGCACCTTCATTATCTACTACCTGCCGGGCATGACTCCGGGTGCTGGAGGGTGGGCGACCTCCCACTTCAATCCCAACCTCGACGTACGCATCCTGGGCACGACTGTTGAGCAAGAGCAGGACCTAGCATCTGCTGAAGCTCCGACACCGGGCAGAGACGTGATCGGACGCTGGGCGGGTGATCAGCCCTATATGCCAGCTCGGATAATGCTCTACCGGGAGGAAGGTAATTTGCTGATGCTGCGAACCTATGCCGATGGCAGCGGAAGTCCAATGGAGGTGACGGAAGCTCCGACATCTAACGGCACTCGCTACGAGTGGTCAGGGTCCGGCGGAGGCTATGTACTTGTCACTTCCGCGGGCACCCTTGAAATGCGAGATGCCGATGGCCTCATTGCTAGCTATCGGCCTGAAGACTGAGACTATTGCGACGATTCATCGCTCATGCGGACGCGCCGCTGAGGGTTGTTTCCAATCCGCAGGTTGCCGCCTCCGTGTTACTCTTCAACATGTGGTGATAGGCGCAACGCATTGCTCACATGTTAGCCCGCCTCTTAGACTGTCCTCAACATGGCAAAGAAGACCTTCTGGTTGGAGTACGAGGGCCGAACGGATGCCCCCGTCAGCATCAGCGAACACGGCCCCGTCATGGCGGCGAAGCGGTTCATGGATCGCTACCCCGCCGAGTCGGATGAGATAGTGCGTCTCTACACCGAGAAGGGCTTCCCAGAGCGGAAGGTGCTCTTACAATGGACTGTGGCCGAGCTGCAAGCGAAGATCAAGGACAACAACGCTCACGCTTGGCAGCAGTTGAAGAAGGACTTCGTGAAACCCCGCCCGAGGGGGAGCGAGCAGGTCAAGTGTCCACGCTGCGGGTCCGAGCAACTCACCGCCAACAAGAAGGGCTTCGGCTTCGGGAAGGGCGTAACCGGTGGCTTGATCGCCGGACATGTCGGGTTGATCGCAGGGTTCCTCGGCAGCGGCAAGGTGCTCGTCACTTGTTTGAAGTGCGGGCACCAATGGAAGGCCGGAAGCGCTTAGAACACGCCACCGAACCTAAACCCGCGGCTTCTGGCGACGAAGGGCCGCCCGCTTGCGCCGTTCGAGCGTTGGCCTGTACGTTACCCCACTCGGGCGTCCCGCGTCCTTCGCGCCTGTGACACTCGTCTATTATATGGCTTTCCGACTATGAACATTTTACCTCGCCTAGTCATCGTAATCCTCTTGCTTCTTGTCGGATGCGCGGCACCGGAAGAACCGACGCCGCGGCAGGATATGGAGGCTCCTTTGTCAACAGCGCCCCCAGAACAACCACCGGCTGAGGCCACCACGAGTTTTCCTCCGGTTAACCAGCCAGACCGTGTATGTAACGCACTCGCGTCTCAAGGACTTGCTCCGGCGTCTGGGGAAGGATGGGAATACATCAGAGGCTTGGGCTACACCTGCATAGCAGAGCTCGAAGTTACGCCAGGCGGCTACAGCTACGTCGGCGACGTTCCGAACGTCATCCAGTACACCGTCATGTCCGACGTCGGGGACCACGTTGAACGCATCCAACTCAGCGCCAGCATCTTTAACGAGCAGCGCGGCGCTACGGTCGTGTCCCGGTTAAAGGAGTTGACCCAAACGTTGTTCTCACAGCTTGACCTTACGTTGCCAGAGGGGCTCCCGGCTGCTATCGAAGGTAGACGGTCCGAGACGTTCGATGCCGATTACGGCACCGTGACCCTCACGCATGAGACGTACAAGATGGGCTACGGGCTGATAGTCGAGGTAGATCTGGACTTTGCCCAGTAGGCCACAGGGCCCGCTTGCCACTATTTCATGATGCCTGTTGCAATGGAAAAGAAATCGAAGGCATCGTTTGTTTACGCGGCTTGTGCGGTTGTGGCAGTTCTTCTCGCTTGCAGTTCCGGCGGCGACTCTGGATCGCGCGCTTTCGACTCCACACCGGCCTCGAGATGCCGGGCCGCTGCTACCTCTCGGGCACGAAGGCGAAGGAGAACTTCACCGGCCATGAGCTCGACACCGAGAGCGGCATGATCTACGCAGGAGCGAGGTATTACATGCCGAACATCGGCAGGTGGACGAGCGTGGATCCGCTGGCCGATGAGTTTCCGGCCTACATTCCGAATAATTACGTGGCGAACCATCCTCAATGATACGTAGACTCTATATGCATTATATATTGACGGCCATCGTGCTCACGTTGCTGCCCGTGCTGGTAGATACTCCTGTGAAGGATGTTAATCCAGTAGGGTCTTACATTAGCGAAGATTCACTGCGAGTGTTGATCTTAGAAGAAGACGGGTCCTATGTGCTGCGATCGGCAGAACTGTCAGAGCGAAAGAAGAGGAGGAGTATGATATACACGCCAGAACATTGGACTCTGAGCTATGGGTCGTGGGCGCAAGAGGGTTCATTTGTCGTATTGAATGTGAGTGAAGATATATCTGGTGACTTTCTTGAAATGCAACTCACTCAAAGAACGACGGAGGCGGATAGCATGTCATTCACATTCGAAAGTCCATGCATATCGGATGAGGCTTGTAGAAGTCAGTATTTATGTGAGATATGGATCATTGGCTCAACGAGCCATCCGTTCGATTGTAGGTATTTTATAATATCAAAGAATGAGGTGTCCTATTTCCCACAGTTTAGCATTACCATGACGCCTCAAAAATTAGGAATGCGTCCCTATGTCATTCAGTACAATAGGCTTAGGTCTTCGTCATGGGGTGGTGTAAGGTTCGGGCGGAATGAATTCATGGTGGCTTTGGAAAATTTCACTCCTGAGTATATTTACTATATACGCTTCGTAAACGAATACATGCCGATCGACGAGGCAGGGAATATTTATGTAAGAGGTGAGCGGTACACGAAAATGGACGAGTAGTTTGCTTGATAGCCCGGTCTATTCAGCCGCTCATCCGGGCTCAGCAACCGGGTGATAAGTATTTATAAGCCGGGGACGACCGGTATCGATGTTGCGCTCCCAGTCGCGCTCATTTCTATGCCCTTAAGGGGAGCGTCACGGTGGGCTTTATTTCCGCCGTCCGGTACGTGCACTGAAATCGACCGAAGGGAGATTCACGACGCGAAGCGGAGTAAACATCCTCACGCCGTCCGGCGAGGTGGTCGGGCGTATGACGCCGACGTGCGCGGCGAATTACTACCTCAAGGATCATCTCGGCTCCGTGCGGGCCGGGGTCAATGCCAGCGGCGCGGTTCTGGAAACCCGCGACTACTATCCCTACGGCCTCGAGATGCCGGGCCGCAGCTACCTCTCCGGCACGAAGGCGAAGGAGAACTTCACTGGCCATGAGCTGGACATCGAGAGTGGCGTGACTTACGCGGTAACGGAACGGTATATACGTACAAACGAATATCTTCCATGATCTATGACATCAACAGACTATCTGGTCGCGCCCGAAATGTCTGCCCATTCGGAATAGTGCTATTCCTTTCTGTATCACTGATGGGTTGCTCCGGCAGTGATTACACCAGCGAATTGAGCGGAGGTTACTTGTTCGTTCGGGAGAGTTCCGTTAACCAGTATATCGTCAAACGAGGGTTCAGGTCAGGTGATCCTTTCATCCCGTGTACTGTAATTTCCTATGTGTTCGATCGAGATTTCATTCTCGCTGCCCAGAAACCAAGCGCAGACTGCTTTAAGCACCAAGAAAATGAAATACTATTGTGGATCATCAATCACAGCACAGATGAGATTATTGGCCCATTAGGAGTATCCGACTATCTTGAAATGCGTGGCGGCCTGAACATTCCTTTCAACTTGCAACTCGAGTTGACTCTCTAGTTAAATGTAGATATTGTATATCATCCAGCACGTTATCCATTTCGGGTAGTATGGGTGGCGAAGGCTTAGTGTATCTTTCGCGAGCCGTTCGATAGTCGCAGCCCGCGATTCGGGCGCGAAGGCCAAAGAGAACTCCACGGGACACGAGCTGGACGTCGAGAGCGGCATGATCTACGCAGGAGCGAGGTATTACATGCCGAACGTCGGCCGGTGGACGAGCGTGGATCCGCTGGCGGATCAGTATCCCGCGTACAGTCCGTATAATTATGTGCTGAATAATCCGTTAAGTAACGTTGACCCCGATGGCCGAGAGGTGCGTTGCCGCACGGAAGTAGGGTGCCAAACTGCGGCGGATGAGCTGAATGCTGTTCACGAGGGTCAGACTGGAATTGCGGTAGTAGAGACGCAGTGGCAAGAATCCAGAGCGGTCTGGTGGAAACCGCTTACATGGGGCAAGACAGAGGCTATATCTGGCTTCAAACTTTCCACGGGAGATTCTGAATTCGACTGGTCTCAAGACCAGTACACGGCAGCCCTTTACGACGTAATCAACTCGGAGGAAATCGTATTTAATCTCCATTTGGTTCCAGGAAACACCGATCTAACGGGTCACCCACTCTACGCAACTGCTTTTGATATACAAGGGACTAACCGATCTTACCCTGGCGGCGGCAATGTCTTCGTATCGCGGGACGGTAATCGCTTAGGCGAACCTATGGGAGTCGTCCTAATGCACGAGCTCGTCGGGCACGGCCACCGTGCCGGGGGAGGGGACGCACTCGATGTAAATCGGCACTATCAGCGGAGGCTGGGTTACGGTCTTGCTGCGCCACGCGCCTCCTCGCATGGCGGCTACCACAGCAGGATCGGTTGGAAGAGATGGAATCTCTATCGTCGCAATAAATAGTGGAATCATGGACGATGTAGTATTTTTGGCCAACGTCAGATACTATCTGGCCGTTATCGCGCCTCTGTTCGTCGGAATAATAGGTATCATCGTTGTGAAGCGAGAACGCGCCGAAGTGAGGCGAGCCATGAAGGCATCCTTATTCATCTTCTTGTCTTTCGTCGTATCTGTTGCGGCTGCTTTCCTGATGTTTAAACAATTAGAAGCACAAGTCATGCAGACAGGCCCTCCGCTATCGCTTGTGTTTACCGGAATGTATCGCGCGTTATTACCTCTCGCTTCAGCTGTTATCGCGTCGTTGGCGGTAGGCACACTCCTATTGTCAAAGCCGCAATCCGCGGCTGCGAAGGCTTAGCGAATGGGAATCAGCCGATATCTGGCATACACCCGCGACTATTACCCGTTTATTCGCTTCGCTTCATCAGTCGCCTTCCCTGAGTGTCAATATTCAGTCCAACAGCACCTGATCGGTTTTGTCTGTAACATT
>CAZRTY010000127.1:0-5877 GCA_964603055.1 uncultured Rhodothermales bacterium
TGCCTTCGGACGCAACTGCCGCTGGATGACGAACTCGTAGTGCGTCAGATCAGGGACGTAATCTTTGCCTTCCTCCCTCATCCGGTTGCGTTCGTTCAGCAGTACCCGGAGCCCCGCGTAGGCCGCGCCAAGATCGCCGCTCACACAAATGAGGTCGCCAGGACTCGCTCCCCGACGGAAGACTACATCCTGGATATCCGCCTCGCCGATGACCGTCACGGATATCGTTAGGTAGCGAGCCGCCGTCGTGTCTCCCCCGAGAACCTCAACGCCATACGCGTCGCAGGCATGCCGAACGCCACGGTAGAAGCCCTCGATCTGCTCAATCGACACCGTGTTCGGAATCCCGAGTGCGATGGTGGCGAAGCGCGGCGTGCCGTTCATCGCCACGATGTCGCTGATGTTGACGGCCATCGACTTATAGCCGAGATGCTCCATCGGCATGAAGAGACGATCGAAATGCACGCCTTCGATCAGCGCATCCGTCGCCACGATGTTCACGCGATCGTCGGAGACACGGTACACCGCGGCATCATCCGTGATGCCGAGGATGACGTCATCGCTCGTCGTCGGGCCGAGGATTTCCTTCATGCGATCGATAAGCCCGAACTCACCGACCTGATCTATTGGTGTAAAGCTTACGTTTTCCATCGTCTACAAAGTGTTTCGAGCAGGAATACAGATTTTGCCGAGGATGGCGGATTCCGCGGCGCCGGTAACCGACGGCATGCCAGTGGCAACGCCGTTCACCGTCTCGTGGGCCAGCACCGCGAAGCAGAGCGCCTCTTTGGCATCGCTATCGACACCGAATTCGTCGATTGTCCGGATGTGAATGGGTGCGAAGGATTCTCGCAGGCGATGCATCAGAAAGCTGTTGCGACGCCCCCCGCCGGAGACAATCAACTCATCGAGCGTGTGTTGGTCCCGTATGTACCGAGCATACGCTTGATAGACCGAGGCCGCGGTAAGGGCCGACGTCGTTGCGATAATGTCGTGGGATGACAGGCCGCGCTCGACGCCCGCAGCGATGATCGCCTGGGCATAGACCGCGCCGTACAGCTCGCGGCCGGTGGATTTGGGGGGCGGCTTCGAGAGGTAAGCGTCCTGCGTCAACAGATCGGCCAGGAGGTTATCGTCGACCGTTCCTGCCGCGGCGAGCTCACCATTCTCATCGTACGGACGCTCAAACAGTTTCTCCGCGACGATGTCAATGAGGATGTTTGCCGGCCCCGTGTCGAATGCCGTCACCTCGCCCGCCGCTCCTCCGGCCGGCAGCACCGTCAGATTCGCGATCCCACCGAGGTTCAGTAGTCCGCGTGTCAGCTTCTCGTCGCAGAAAAACACGTAGTCGAAGTAGGGCACAAGTGGTGCACCTTGTCCGCCGTGGGCCATGTCGGCAAGCCGAAAATCCCCCACGACGGGAACGCCGAGCAGGTTGGCAAGCACCGATGGATCGCCGATTTGGAGCGTCGATGATACCAACTCGCCTGCACATCGCTCCGGCACCGGCACGTGGTGTATGGTCTGGCCGTGGCTTCCCACCAGGTCGAGTTCGTCACGGCCCATCCCCTCCTCTTCCAACAGGGTGTCGACGGCGCGTGCGTATTCATGGGCGAGCCTCACGTTAAGCTGCGAAATCTCACGCACGTCCGACGTATCAGAGGTCGACTGACGCATAAGATCGGCCCGGAGGGCGGCGGAATACGGCTGGAATCGAAAAGCGAGTACGTCGAATGACATATCGCGCCCGCTGCCTGTGATTCGAGCGATGACCGTGTCGACGCCATCGAGGGATGTCCCGCTCATAATGCCCGCCACCAGGCGCGAATCCGCGTTGAAAAGCCTGGAGATGTAATCCTTCATTCCCGTGATCCCGCCGGCGCTTCACCCTCGGCTCTGCGGCTCATCTCAGCCGCTTTCTCCTCGAACTCCTCGCGCCGCTCAGGGTGTTGATCGGCCAGCGCGCGAAATACCTTCTCGGCTTCGGCATACTGTTTCTGCGCTTCGTAAATGCGGGCCAGCGTTTCCGAGACCACATCATCGAGATTATCGTCGAGATCTGGCTCGGGAATGGAGTCGAGATCCGGCCGCGGCGTGATGCGGGCACCTTCGAGCTCCTGAATCAGGCGATCGAGATCGTCCCCAAAGTCATTAGTTGCCGGTTGCGCGCCGGCCTGAGATGCTTCCGTGACTTCGTCACTGCGTGCAGGTGCAGCTTCCTGATGCAGTGCTTCGACATCGTCATAATCGGCGGGTGCCGCGACGGCCGGGCGCCGACCTTGCCGCATCGACCGCCGTAAGCCCTCGGCCGCCACCGGGCTATCCGGCACGAGCAGCAAGACCTCGCGCCACGCTCGCGCCGCGAGCGCCCAGCGCTCGCCGGTTTCGTATGCCCGAGCCAGAAGCACGTACGCGCCCGCGTAAGCCGGGTACGCCACGACGGTATCTTCGAGCATTGGGATAGCCTGCTCAGCGCGACCCTGTTCGAGCAGGTCGATTGCCTTCTGGACGGACTCGACGGACATGGATTTCGGAAGGGCGTAAAATCTGTTCAGGAAGGTACACGCGGGCCGCTGCGGAGACAAATTACCGCGCGCTCACCAGTTAGAGGTGGCTGCGGTAAAAATGTCATCAGCCACATTGCGAAGCGCCTCGCTGATCGCTTCGATCTCAAGGACGCGTTCATCACCGGCCGATGGATCGTAGTTAACGCTCGCCGAGAATGTGCGTTGAACCAGTTCGCGATCCTGCACCATGTCGAGATACTCCGCACGGACGCTCACGGTTACGCGGTTCTCCAGTGCCACGTCTCCACCGCCGACGGCAACAGGCTCTACCGCAATGCGCTCGATCCTGGCATTCAGCACAGCGTCGGCTTCTGATTCTTCGGTCGATAGCTGCAGCCGCGTCTGACCGATGAAGCGATCGGTGAGGAAGCGCGTCAGCTGGACGTCCGCATCGTCGGCAAGCGACGTACTGGCGTCATCGACAAGTGGGATGGCCACGGTGGCAAGATGCGGCGGGATGCTCGCGCCGGTGAAGCTGTAATAACCGCACCCCGAAAACAGAGCCACGACGAAAAACGCAGCCACCGGCCAACATCCTCCATCCCACGTAATCCCGACAACGCTTCGGGGAGCCATCAGCTCTCGTAGCGAGCGGCGGCGCGAAGAATCGCTACTCTTCATCGAAGTCCTTCAATTTGCGATATAGCGTGCGTTCGGAGATGCCGAGTGCTTTAGCCGTCTGGCGCCTGTTGCCCTCAAAACGATGCAGGGCTTTCTGAATGAGCTCGCGCTCGGCGTCTTCGATTGTGGGGAGCGGCGCGTCGTCGTCGCGGTCGTTGCGGCCATTATGTGCCGGCATCGAGGCCCGAACTGGAAGGCGCGACGACAGTGCATCGTCTTGCTCGATCTCATACGACACATCTTCGACGAACGACGAGAAGTCGTCTGGATCAGGGCGGCGAACGACGACAAAGTCCTGCGGGTCGAAGTCTTCAGACTCCGCGTACTCGGGCGGAACCGAAAAACCGCCCGTGGCCATGCGCGCCATGTCTCGGCGCATCTCCCTGACTTCCATCTTGAGCTCAAAAAGCGCACGATAAATCAGCTCTCGCTCACGTGAATCACTCCCATCGGATGCCCCTCCCTCGTGCCGCACGGGCAGCAAGGAATCCTGGCCGCCTGCCGTAACACCACGCAAGAACGGCCTGACATCAGACGCCGACACCGTATCCGATCGAAGCAAAACCGTGCACTGCTCGGCCACATTACGTAGCTCACGAACGTTGCCCGGCCACCGGTAACGCGTCAGCAGGTCTTCGGCCGAGGCGTCAAGACGCCGCATGGGCGTGTTATACTTCTGCGCGAAACTGTGGAGGAACGCTTTGAAAATCGGCAGGATGTCTTCTCGCCGCTCGCGCAGCGGCGGTACCTTGATTACGACCGTGCTGAGACGGTAGTATAGGTCTTCGCGGAAACGCCCTGCCTGTACTTCCTTCCCGAGATCCTTGTTGGTGGCCGCAACGATGCGGGCGTCGGTCTTCTGGATCGTGCTGGAGCCGACGCGGCTAAAGTGGCCCGTCTCGAGCACACGGAGAAGACGAACTTGCGCAGCAGCCGGCATCTCGCCGATCTCATCGAGAAAGATGGTCCCCCGATCGGCCTCCTCGAAATAGCCGGTTCGGCGTTCCACGGCACCCGTGTAGGCACCCTTCTCAGCGCCGAACAGCTCCGATTCAATGAGTCCTTCAGGGATCGCGCCGCAGTTGACGATCACGTGCGGGTTGTGCCTCCTGCCGCTCATCTCGTGCAATGCGTTCGCGACGAGCTCCTTCCCCACCCCGCTCTCGCCTTCGATCAGGACCGAAATATCGGTCCGCGCCACCTGCCGCACTCGGTCGATGACCTGGCGAATCCCCGGTGACGTGCCGGTTATGCCGAATCGTTCCTGAAAGGACTCCCGATCCATCTGATTCTTTAATGCTGACGAAATGACAAGCTCATGATCTCACAGCATGGGACACGGAAGGATCCCATTGATTTCTGCCGAGAACACGTGCAGAACCAGATTCTACGCCGAAATGGCCGTGCCGAGCAACGTAGCCGACGTACAGTCTGTGATCCGGACGTCGACGTAGTCCCCTTGCTGGTAAGACATTCTGTCGAACACCACCATCTTATTGGTGTCGGTGCGCCCGGCCAGTTGATCGTCGCTCCGCTTGCTCGGTCCTTCGACGAGCACTGTCTGGACAGTGCCCACGTCGCGCCGGTTGCTCTCGAGCGCGTGAACGGCCTGCAATTCGATGATCTCGGAGAGACGCCGCTTTTTCACCTCCTCCGGTACATCGTCTTCGTACTTGCGCTGCGCGTACGTGTTGGGACGTTCGGAGTAAATGAACATGAAGGCATGCTCATAGCGCACTTGCTCCATCAGGGAGAGGGTTGCCTGATGCTCCTCTTCCGTTTCACCGCAGAAGCCCGCGATGATGTCGGTTGAAAAAGCCACGCCAGGTACGATGCTGCGCGCGCGGTCGATGAGCGATAGGTATTCGTCGCGCGTGTACGTGCGGCGCATGCGGGCCAGGACGTCGGTATCGCCGTGCTGGACGGGCAGGTGGATGAAGTTGCAGACGTTCGGCCGCTCGCGGTGAACGTGCAGCAGTTCGTCTGAACAGTCCTTGGGATGACTCGTGGAATAGCGGACGCGCAGGTCCGGTGAGACCAGGCTGATACGATGCATCAGCTCGGGGAAATTAACCGTGGTGCCGTTGTTGCCGTAGCGGTACGAGTTGACGTTCTGGCCGAGGACGGTGACTTCTTTAAAGCCGGCCTCAGCAAGTTGCTCACACTCGGCGAGGATGCTCTCGACGGGTCGACTGCGTTCGCGGCCGCGCGTAAACGGCACCACGCAGAACGAGCACATGTTGTCGCATCCGCGCATGATCGACACGAAGGCGGAAACGCCGTTCGAATCGTACCTCACGGGCGCAATGTCGGCGTATGTCTCCTCGCGCGACAGGTGGACGTTGACGGCGGCCTGACCCGACTCGTTCGACACGTTGAGCAGGCGCGGGAGGTCACGGTAGGCATCCGGTCCCACGACGATATCAACGAGCTTCTCCTGCTCGAGCAACTTGTGCCGAAGCCGCTCAGCCATACACCCGAGCACGCCCAGTTGAAGCGTCCGGCCCTGCTTACGTATCTGCGCGCGAAAATCGTCTAGGCGGCGGCGCACCTTCTGCTCGGCATTCTCACGAATGGCGCACGTATTGAGCAGCACGACATCGGCCGAGTCTGGGTCGCGCGTCAACCCGAATCCGTTCTCGCGCAGCACCGACGCCACGATCTCGGAGTCCGACACGTTCATCTGGCA
>CAZRTY010000128.1:0-5828 GCA_964603055.1 uncultured Rhodothermales bacterium
GCCTGCCGGATGGAATCCGGGCCCCACGATTCACCCGCATGAATCGTCAGGTTCATAAGCTGATTGCGGGCATAGTAGAACGCGTGCAGATGATGCTTGGGCGGATTTCCAGCTTCGCCGCCCGCCAGATCAAATCCCACCACACCTTTCTTCCGATACGCCACTGCGAGCTCGGCCTGCCGCAGCGACGCGCTCTCATACCGATCCCTCAATCCGCAAATGATCACACCGCTGCGGATTCCGAAGTCGCGCTCGGCCTGTTTGAGTCCGTCAAGGACGGCGTCGTTCACCTCTTCGAGTGACAGCCCTTCCTCCGTGTGCAGAATAGGTCCGTAACGCACCTCCACGTACCGGACGTTCTCACGCGCGCAATCCTCAGCGAGTTCATAGGCGATACGAGCCAGCGACTCGCGCGACTGCATCAGTGGGATCGTGTAGCGAAACCACGAGAGATATGCTTCGAGCGTGTCGGAGTCATCGATTGCTCGGAGGATTGTCTCCAGCTCTTCAATGGATGTGGAGGGGAGGAGGGAGGTCTTGTTTTGCGCATGGGCCAACTCTACCATCGTGTTCAGGCGCAACGAGCCGTCGAGATGGCAGTGCAGTTCAGCTTTGGGCCACGAGCGAATTTCTTCCAGATTCAAAGGTGCGCGGGAGATCGACATCGATACGTTAGTTCAAGCGGGGCTTGAAAGTAATGACACCCTCGGTGCTGACCAAACGCGCGTCGGGAATCGGAACCGCTCCATCAAGGTTACGTTTCGGTAGCAACGTCCGATGCGCAGAAAGACACCTGCCCCTACTAAAATCGATCGTTTTGCGCCATGAGTATGCCCGGCTTGCCCCAGCTCCTGATCATCTTCCTCTTCATCCTGATTTTCTTCGGGGCGAAGCGCATCCCTGAGATTGCGCGTGGGCTCGGCAAGGGTTTGCGTGAGTTCAAGGACGCCACGCGTGAGATTGGCAATGAGCTGTCGTTCGATGACCGTCCCCAGGTTCAGCAGCCGCGTCCGCCGGAGCATGGCGCGCCGATGCACCGGGGCGAAGGTGCTTATCAGCAGGGACAGCCGTACCCGCATAATCCGTCGTACCAGCAGGGACAGCCGTACCCAAACGATCCGGCATACCAACAGGGTCAGTCTCATTATCAGCACCCGCAGGGGCAGCCGCCGTACCAGCAGGGTCAACCGCCGCATCAGCCGTACGGTCAGCCGCCTTATCAGCAGGCGCCGCCGGCACCGCATCAGGATCAGCCCGTCGAACCGGCGCCTCAGGAAACCGATGCGCCGCGCGGTAACGCTCAGCCGTAATGCCGCTTTAGTCGTTGCCTGATCAACAAGCCTCACCCATGCCTCATTCTACTTACGCCCGCGACCGTCAGTCGTTGGCGAACGCCGAGACCAGTTGCCGACAGCTGGTCTCTCGTTTTTTGGAGCGAATCGACGCTGGAAACGGAGATCTGAACGCGTTTCTCTTTGTCGACCGTGACAATGCCCTTAGCCGCGCCGACGAGCTCGATGCGGAGTTGGCGCAGGGGAACATGCGGCCGCTGCACGGGCTCGTTCTCGCGGTCAAGGACGTTATCTGCCAGAAGGATCGGCAGGTGACATGCGGATCGAAGATGCTCGAGAACTTCGAATCGCTTTACACGGCAACGGCCCTTGAGCGTCTGGAGCAGGCGGGCGCGATAATCATCGGGCGCACGAACTGCGATGAGTTCGGGATGGGATCCACGAACGAAACGTCGTATTTCGGCGCCGTTCGCAATCCGCATGACCGAGACCGCGTCGCGGGCGGTTCGTCCGGGGGTTCGGCTGCCGCCGTCGCCGCGGGGATGTGCCACGCAGCGCTGGGCAGTGATACCGGTGGCAGCATCCGCCAGCCATCGGCCTTCTGTGGTGCAGTGGGGTTAAAACCGACGTACGGCCGCGTCAGTCGCTTTGGTCTCGTAGCATACGCCTCATCGTTTGACGTGATCGGACCGGTCGCTCGCAGTGCAGAAGACCTCGCACTCATCATGCAGGTGATGGCGGGGGCGGATACGAATGACGGTACATCGGTGGCGGTAGAGGTGCCGGACTATCCTGCGGCGCTCAATGGCGACGTGCGCGGGGTACGGGTGGGGATACCGAAGGAGTTCGTGTCGAACGGCGGCCTCATACCCGAAGTGGCCGACGCCCTTGAGAAGGCACGTCGATCACTCGAAGACGCAGGAGCCACCGTGAGCGAGGTCTCCCTCCCTCATACGCAATACGGCGTGGCCACGTACTACGTCCTGACCACGGCCGAGGCGTCGAGTAATCTGGCCCGCTTTGACGGCGTCCGTTTTGGATATCGCGCTGATGCGAAGTCGTTGAAGAAGGAGGCCGGCGGCACGCTCGTCGACGCGCTGTACACGCGGAGCCGATCCGAGGGCTTTGGCGAGGAGGTGAAACGGCGCATCATGCTGGGCACGTACTCGCTGTCGGCGGGATATTACGATGCCTATTATGCGCGGGCACAGCGCGTGCGAACGCTTATCAGGCGAGACTTCGACCAGGTATTCTCCGAAGTCGACATCCTGCTGACACCCGCCACGCCGACGCTACCCTTCAAGCTTGGAGAGCAAACGCACGACCCGCTCCAGATGTATCTCAACGATGTGTTTACGGTGCCCGCCAGCCTTGCAGGCATCCCGGCGATGACCGTTCCGATGTCGAAATCCGATAGCGGACTCCCCGTCGGCGTGCAGCTCATGGCAGATCACTTTCAAGAAGCGCGATTGCTGCAAATAGGTGACAGCCTCATGAAGATGGCCGAGCCGGCGTAGCGAGCCCTGATAATTTGAAAACGATGGCCGTATCTTCGATCGGCCTCAAGACAGTCGCATCATACAGATAGTAATTCGATGAGCATCCTCGTTGGCGATAATACCCGGTTGGTCGTCCAGGGCTTTACAGGCTCGGAAGGGACGTTCCACTCTGGTCAGATGATCGAGTACGGTACGAAACTGGTAGGAGGCGTGACGCCCGGCAAGGGCGGCCAGACTCACCTCGACCGGCCGGTGTTCAACACCGTTCGAGAGGCCGTGGAGAAGGAGGGAGCCAATACTTCCATCATCTTCGTGCCGCCGCCGTTTGCCGCGGATGCCATCATGGAGTCGGCTGAAGCCGGCATCGAAGTGATCATCTGCATCACGGAGGGCATCCCCGTCCGTGATATGGCAGAGGTTTACTCCTTCGTCCAGAAGAAAGGTGCGCGCCTGATCGGTCCCAATTGCCCGGGCGTCATCACGCCGGGTCAGGCCAAAGTCGGTATCATGCCGGCGATGATCTTCAGCGAAGGTCCGGTAGGCGTGATCTCGCGTTCCGGTACGCTGACCTACGAAGCGGTCGATCAGCTGACCCGCCAGGGCCTCGGCCAGAGCACGGCCGTCGGCATCGGTGGCGACCCGATCATCGGCACGCGCTTCGTCGATGCACTGGAGTTGTTCGAGCAGGATCCGGAGACTGAGGCCGTCGTCCTGATTGGCGAGATTGGCGGGACGGCCGAAGAAGAAGCTGCAGACTACATCAAGGAGCACATGTCGAAGCCGGTATTTGCGTTTATCGCCGGTCGGACGGCCCCTCCGGGACGTCGCATGGGCCACGCCGGCGCGATCATTTCTGGTGGGAAGGGCACGGCCGATGACAAGTTCGCTGCGCTCGAGGACGCTGGAGCCGTCGTGATCAAGAATCCGGCTGTTATCGGTGAGACGGTGAAGGAGCACCTGGCCGCCGCGTAGCCGAACGTGCCGGGTAACGCTTGAAGCCGGTTAATGAAAATGAAGGAGAGGGCGTCCAGCGGCATGTTGGATGCCCTTTTTCTTGGTGATGATGATGGAGATCAAGACGTCTGAATTCGTGCTCGGTGCTTCAGGGATGAAGCATCTGCCGCCGCCGGAAAGGCCGGAGATCGCCTTCG
Source organism: uncultured Rhodothermales bacterium (assembly GCA_964603055.1). Classification (GTDB taxonomy): domain Bacteria; phylum Bacteroidota; class Rhodothermia; order Rhodothermales; family CAZKDQ01; genus CAZRTY01. The sequence goes on from CAZRTY010000128.1 coordinate 3,943, forward strand.
TCGGGCGCTCGAACGTCGGAAAGAGCTCCCTCATCAATATGATTCTGGGGCGCCGGAATCTAGCGCGAACGAGCCGCCAGCCGGGAAAGACGCGTGAGCTAAACTACTACCTGGTCAACGAGAGCTTCTTTCTGGTTGATCTGCCGGGATTCGGATATGCGAAGACGGCCAAAACTCAGCGACAAGCGTGGCTCGAGCTCATCCAGCGATACTTGTCAGAGCGCGAGTCGCTACGGCTGCTGGTTCACGTAGTCGATGCCCGGCACGAGCCGATGGAGATCGATCGAGACATTATGGATGCCATGCGCGGGCTGCCGTTCCCATACCTCATTGCCCTGTCCAAAGGCGACAAGCTTTCGGGGAATGCGCGTGGGAAATCGATTGCAACGGCTCGGCGGACGGCAACTGAGTTCAGTCTGGAGGTCCCGATTATCATGACCTCCGCCGCTAAATCACTGGGCCGGGACGAACTGCTTGACTGGTTCGCAACGGCAACGTCGTGATTAATGACGGCCCATCACCGCACCCGGCCGGGGTTTGCGTTGATGAAAGCTTCCCAGCCGCGGTACGTCTCCTCGCCTGTAGAGCCGTGGGAAGCCCGGTGCGAATGGCAGATGCTGATCGCGAGCGCGTCTGAGGCATCGAGCTGGAGGACGGGATGGTCGGCCGGCAGGGATAGCACGGTGCGCACCATGAACCGGACCTGCTCCTTCGCGGCATTTCCGTTGCCGGTGACGCTTTTCTTGATTTCCTTCGGCGTGTACTCCGTGACGGAAACACCGTGATTCATCGCCGCCAGCATCGCGGCCGCCTGGGCTCGGCCGAGCTTCAACATCGACTGCGGGTTGTTACCGTACACCGGCATCTCGAGCGCACATTCATCAGGTGAATGCTTCTGGATTAAACGCTCCACGCCGTCGTAGATCGTCTTCAGCCGCCCGCTATGATCACGCTTGTCAAGCGTTCGGATCACACCGTAGTCAAGCAGCGCGGACGTGTTGCCTGAGCACCGGATAACGCCGTATCCCGTGAAACGCGAGCCTGGGTCGATGCCTAAGATGATCATGAATTAAGGATAATCATGGGCCTCATATGATCACGCATCTTGGATCGCATCGCCGGAGAATGCACGTCTCATTGTTGAGGGATTAGGGGAATGTTGTGTTTCCGGCGTCTGGTTAGACGGCCGACAACGGCTCACCCTCCACTTCAAGTGCTGTGTACACGGCCTGAACATCCTGCAGGTCCTCGAGTGCATCGACCAGCTTGACGACCTTGGCCACCTGGTCGTCGTCGAGCGTCACCGTCGTCGTTGGCATTCTTACCAACGATGCATCGTCGACGGAGATGTCGTTCTCCTCCAGCGCGGTTTGAACGGCGTCGAACGATTCGACAGGCGTGGTAACCACGAAGACATCGTCCTCTTGGATGAGGTCGTCTGCACCTGCCTCGGCAACGAGCTCGAAGAGCGTGAGCTCGTCCTGCCCGTTTGCCGGCACCATGATCACGCCTTTGCGGTCGAACTGGAACGCCACCGATCCGCTCTTTCCGAGCGATCCCCCGGCTTTGCTGAATGCATGGCGGACGTCCGCTACCGTCCGATTCGTATTGTCAGTCAGCGCCTCGACGAACACCGCCACGCCACTCGGGCCGTAGCCTTCGTACGTGACTTCTTCGTACTGGGCGCCTTCGATTTCGCCCGTGCCGCGCTTGATGGCCCGCTCGATATTGTCCTTCGGCATGTTCTCGCCCTTCGCCTTCTCGACGGCGAGCGACAGCTTCGGGTTCATCGACTGATCTCCACCACCCTCGCGAGCGGCCACCATGATGTCTCGCGTCAGCCGCGCCCACACTTTAGACCGGCGCGCGTCGGCAACGCCTTTCTT
>CAZRTY010000129.1:0-5780 GCA_964603055.1 uncultured Rhodothermales bacterium
GCGTCGATGCGCTCAATGGACTCCGGCTCCTGGCCGGCGGCTTCTGCGACGGCGCGGGACGTCGCGCCGACCACGGTGCTGATATCCGTCGATTCGGGCGGAACGCTGAGGCGGTCGAGAAACGTGATCTCGAGTTCATCCGTGCGAACTCGGTATCGCTGCTCCAGCGCACTCTCCTTATTGAAGAGCGAGATCGCCTCGTCCAGCGAACGAATCGCGAGAAGGACATTCTCTTCCAGAGAAGTGCTGAACACATGCTTGCGGACGTATGCGAGCCCTGCTTTACCACGGCTGAAGTCTAGATATAAATCCGCTTCGTGGCCGATCAACATGATGCCCGGTCCTTCCGGCACATGCAGGTAATCGGCCACATCTATCCACAGCCCGCTCAGTGCATCGCGCTGAATCCAGCGGTGGAAGACCGGTACGAGTTCGGGGGGATTGATTCCGGCGGGATCGTCGAGGAAATATTTAATGCGCAGTCTGGACATTGCGTCGTGACGTCAGAAGTTGGATGTGGTGGGCTGCCGCTCAGTTGAGGTTGCTTTCTACCTTCCGAGGTGAATAGCCGGGAGGCAGCGTTGCGGCGGGCGGGAGCTTGGAGGCAGGCGGCGCAGCGGGTGCTTTGGGCTGCTCGGCCGCCTCGCCATTGATCCTCAGATCACAAGCGTGGGCCGCTTCGATGAAGAGCTGGGCTTCCTCAACCACGGCGGTGGCTCGATCGGGGTTCAGGTTCTCGTTCCCGTTCTCGTGCCGTTCGAAGAGGTAGCGTGCAAACTTGCCTTTGGCGAAGCGGTCGAAGAACAGCTTGGTGTCGTAGAAGTGCGTCCGGAAGGCGTCGACGATTTCACTGGGGTCGTCCCCGATGTTCGGCAGCTTCGAGCGAAGCAAGGCTCGGGCCGCGAGCACCATCGCGCGATACGCGAGCGCATCGGCGCGCTCGTAATCGCCTTCCGATATCGCAACCTGCGCTTCGAACGCCTCCGATTCGGCAACCGTCACTTCCATTTCAAACAGCGAAACGACTTCGCCTGCACACTCGCCGACACCGAGATCATCGAGCGTAAACGTACGCGGGTCGCCCCAATCCGAAAAATAATCGGGCCGCTCGTGGATCGGCGGCGTGTCCATGAACGGGCGGATCAACTCGCGAAGCTCTCGCTTTCCGACGCGCGCCACCCAGCTCTGAAACGTCTCACCGCGCGTCCGCTCAGCGGCATATCGTTTGGTGATGGCGTCAAGCACATCGGGGATGGCCTTGGACGGCACGCTTCCGATTCCCGAACCGTAGCTGCCGGCATTCTCTTGCCACTGCCCGCCGAGCACTACCTGGAAGAACGGCACCCGGTAGTTGCCCACTTTTCGGCTGTTGCCGTAAAAGCCGATATCCGACACGTGGTGCTGGCCGCACGAGTTGAAGCAGCCGCTGATCTTGATTTTGAGGTCTTGCACGGCCTCGGGCAACGTCGCACTCTGCACGTTGAGCCGCGTGAGTAGCTCGCCTGCAAGCCCGCGGGAGGAGGCAATCCCGAGTTTACAGGTGTCCGTTCCCGGGCATGCGGTGATGTCCACGATGGAGCCCGCCCCCGGATCGCCGAGATTGATCTTGCGAAGATCCTCGTAGAGCGCTGGCAGGTCAGACTCAGGCACCCACCGCAAGACGATGTTCTGCTCGATGGTGGTCCGCACGGTGTCGCCGACGTACTTCCTCGCGATGTCGGCGAGGTCGATCATCTGGCGCGACGTCAAGTCGCCCAGCGGCAGGTAAACCGTGACCGTCGCATATCCCGCCTGGCGCTGGTGGTAGACGTTGGTGGCGTACCAACGGTCGAATTCCTGGGTCCGCGCGTCTGCATCGAGCAAGAACGGCAGGTTGAGCGGGGTCTCCTCGTATTTTCTGACGTCTTCCAGATAGCCCGCCCACTTGTCGTCGTGTGGAAGGACTTCTCGTTCTTCGAAGACGAGCCGGCGAAATTCGTCGATCCCGAGTTTCGATACGAGGAATTTCAGGCGGGCCTGGTTGCGATTGCGTTTCTCGCCGAGGCGGGCAAACACGCGGCCGATGGCCTGAGAGATCGGCATGATCTCCTCCTCGGGCACGAACTCGGTGAGCACTTTTGCCTGCTGCGGAACGGCGCCGAGACCACCGCCAACGTAGATTGCAAACCCGCGCCGAGGCCGGCCATCGACCTCTTGGACGCGCGCCAGCAACCCGATGTCGTGCATCTTGACGAGGGCGCACGCTTCGTGCTCACATCCTGAGAAGGCGATTTTCACTTTGCGGCCGAAGTCCTGCGTATCGTCGTGGCCAAGCAAGTGGTAGGCAAGCGCATGCGAGTACGGCGTGACGTCGAAGGCTTCGCTCGAGCAAACGCCGGCAAGCGGGCAGGCCGTAACGTTCCGCACCGAGTTGCCGCAGGCCTCGCGGGTGGTGATGCCGACCGCCGCCAGGCGCCGCATCAGGTCGGGCGTGTCCTCGATGTGGACGTAGTGGAGCTGGATATCTTGCCGCGTGGTGATATGCAGGATGCCGTCGGAATAGTCGTCGGCGAGTGCGGCAAGCACCTCCATCTGCTCCGTATTGAGACCCCCGAAAGGAATCTTGATGCGCATCATTCCCGGTGCGTCCCAGAGTGTATCCGGACCCTTGTTCAGATCCTGTGGGAACTCGAGCGTCCGCGTCTGGAAACCGTCATGACGCTGGCCGTTGTCGTAACGCTGGCCATAGATGCCGCGGCGGAGGCGGGTCTCCGCAAAGACCTTCTCATCAATCTTTCCCTGACGGCGGAGCTCCATCTGACCCTCAAATACATCAATCTCGCGTGCGAGATGTGTCGGCATCGTGTCGGTCAAACGCTCCTTCCAGGTGGTCTCGTTCATTGGGTGGGTGATGGGTTGTCTGTCGAAGTCGTGGAGAAAAGGCACAAAAAAAGCCCACTCACCGGGGAAGTGAGTGGGCTGAACGTTTGTGTCGTGTACTTTCCGGACTAATCCATTCCGGTCGGACACAATTCGGTAGCCTGGCCCGCTCCCTCCATGTGGATGGCGTGTTGCATACAGCCGCAACAGGGCATGCAGCACATACACATGAAGAAATTGAAGCGGTGGGCCATGATGCGGATCGGGCCGATCAAGTCGTGTTTTCGAAGCGCCAATGATAAGGGCTCACAGGTCCGCAGGTCAAGGATCAAGCAAGATTAATTGAATTAAGAATTTGGAAGCGCTACCGAATACGGCGCGTTCACGATGGTGGAACCACACAGCAGGGGTTGGTCTACTGTGTACAACAAACAGGCTTTAGATCGCCTTCGATTCGCTCTCCCATCACATCTTTTCGTCGGATGGAACTGCCAGTACTAACGTTCCCAGAGATCAATCCGCAGATCCAGACGAGCGAAAGAGGCCACAGCATTCTGTGCGATATACGGCGAAAGTACGTTCGGCTGACGCCGGAGGAGTGGGTCCGGCAGCACGTCATCTCGTTCCTCGCACGTCATCGAGGTTATCCGGCGTCGCTGCTCGCGGTGGAACGAGGATATACGTATCAAGGGATGCCGTGGCGAGCCGATCTTGTGGCGCATGACCGAAGCGGTGAGCCGTGTCTGCTTGTCGAGTGCAAAGCGCCGGAAGTCAGGCTTCGGCAGGATGTATTCGAGCAGGTGGGCCGCTACAACCTCGTTGTAGGCGCGCCGCTGGTTGTGGTGTCAAACGGACTTGAGCACTTCTGCTTTCGGGTGGATCGCAGCAGCCGCATGATCGAATTCCTGCCCGACGTTCCCAGGTTCGACGCGTTGCCTTAACTTCGCGCACCATCCCGAACAGCTCCCATCCCGATGTCTGATTCTTTTCTTCGCGAACGTGCGACTGCCGTTTCTGCCGCGCGTGTTGCAGCGCGGCTGTGTACGGAGGTGCGTTCAAGCTTCGACGGCGCCAGCCTCTCTAAAGACGATAAATCACCGGTGACGGTGGCTGATTTCGGCAGCCAGGCGGCCATTTGCCGGATGATCCGGAACGCTTACCCAGACGATCCTATTGTTGCCGAAGAGGACTCCTCTGCGCTTCGATCGAAGCCTGAGACGCTCGAGGAGGTCCGGCGTCTCGTCGAGGCGCAAGTGGGCGGTGCCTCGGCCGACGACGTGTGCACCTGGATCGACGCCGGAGACGCGGCAGGCGGCAATGGCCGATTCTGGACCGTGGACCCAATCGACGGCACGAAGGGATTCCTGCGTGGCGACCAGTACGCGGTCGCGATCGCGCTTGTCGTCGAGGGTGAGCCCGTTGTCGGCGCTCTCGCTTGTCCAGCGCTACAATTAGGAGGGAGGGAGGGCGTCGTCCTGGTTGCCGTCCGTGGCGGGGGAACGTATGTCTTGCCGGTCGAGGATGATGACACGCAGGAATTGAAGATCAGCGTCAGCGGGACGTCCAGCCCTGAGCAGGCCGTATTCTCGGAGTCGCTCGAGTCGGGTCATAGCGCGCACGGAGTGTCGGCACGTGCGGCATCTATTCTTGGGATAACATCAGAGCCGCTAAGGCTCGATTCGCAGGCCAAGTACGGCCTTGTCGCCGCCGGCGAGGCTGATGTCTACATGCGCATCCCGCGTGGGGACTATGTCGAGAAAATCTGGGATCACGCGGCGGGAGCACTCATCACCGCAGAGGCCGGAGGCGTTGTGACGGACCTCGACGGCCGGGCACTCGACTTCTCGCAGGGCAGAACGCTATTACAGAACCGCGGTATCCTCGCGACGAACGGCCGCCTGCATCAGTCCGTACTCGATGCCGTGCGCGCTGCTACCGAAGCCGTCAGTTGAAGCGGAAGTTCGACAACACGTTATCGTCGTCGATTACTTCCATGTCCTGAACCGCGAACCACCCCTCGTTCTCGGTACCCGCCGAGTTTTTGTAGGGCACGACCTCGCCGTCCTCCGTCTTCCCTGGTTCGATGTCGACGAGGTAGGCAAGATTCTTTTTGATGTCGTTGCCCTCGCCATCCTGACCGACGACGACATCCCGCGCAACGTCGGCCACGCGCCCTTCGATGGTCCCAAGCAGAATTCCGATGCGGGTATAGAGATGCACCCGCACGCGCTTACCAACGAGATCGTAATTCATCGACATCCGAGGTGCTGATTGATTTGCGAATCGTTAACCGGGTATGCCGCCGGCATGTTCGCGCATTGGTTGAGGATTCGCACTTTGCTCCCTATCCCAAAATATCAAACGATCGATTCGAGGCGTCGGCATGCGTCCTTTAGAATCGGCATGTCTTTGGCAAAGGTGAAGCGGAGTAGATCGCGTCCGTCGGCCGGGTCGGTGAAGAACGATCGGCCGGGGATGGCCGCGACGCCGGCCTCCCGGATCAGCGTCTCGGCGGCGGTTCGATCGTCTTCGTATCCCTCAAGCCGTTCGCGCAGCGGCGAATAATCGGCCAGGATGTAATATGCACCCTGCGGTCGCTGTAGTTTCATCCCCATTCGCTCGAGCGTCGACGCCAGTAATTCGCGGCGCTCAGCGTAATCGCGCCTCAGATCGTCGAAGTATTCGTCGCCCATCGAGAACGCATGCGATACCCCGTATTGCAGCGGCGTTGGCGCGCAGATGTAAAGCAGGTCATTCAGCAGCCCCATGCGGTCAATGATCTCGGGCTTCGCCACGGCATAGCCGAGGCGCCATCCGGTCATGTTGTACGTCTTCGAGAAGCCGGAAATGGTTACGGTGCGGTCATACGCGCCGTCGATCGAAGCCGGCGAAATGTGTTCATGACCATCGTACGTCATGTA
>CAZRTY010000130.1:0-5770 GCA_964603055.1 uncultured Rhodothermales bacterium
TCCTTAGCTCCACCCCGTGATAGCCGCAGATCCTTATGAGTAAGGGTTTGCGGCTTTTCTCGTTTATAGAAGGGGTGGTAGGCGGCGTTAAAAATCGGAGCCTGATTCACTAAGTGACGCGGTACCGCGATGCACTGCCTACCTCCGCTGTAAAACGATTGAGTCTCGCAGGTGCTCATACGCGGCGAGAGTGTCTAAGGGATACGTCTGCATGGTAACCGTCGGGTCGGTTGTTGGCTCCACCTCTCGAGTGAGTGTCAACTGGCGTACGTAGCGCTTACCAGGCTGCAGCCTCTGCGGAAAGTCAGCAATTTGTCTGGTGCGAATATCACCGTGGTCAATATCGAAGCCCCACACTTCACAGGGTTCCTGGGTCACATAGTATGTGAACTCGTACTTGTAGGTGAATCGGCCCGACGCAGTTTGTTTTAATTCTTTATAATACCCTTCTTCCAGTCGAAACTGCTGTGGCTCGTCTTCTAGCCCGAACAGACTACAACCGGCAACCAGCAGGGTCGCTGCCCATACCAAACCGGTGGACGCGGGAAGACGCGAAGCGACGTTGTTCATCTCTATATCATTGTTTTCAAGAAAAATCGCCGGCTGTCCCAATGCCCGGCATTTCCTGGTGCAGCGCGTGGATCCTCAGAAGAACTGAGTGACGGACCACCACAAAACTACCTACCTAACCAACACCATACGGCCGCTTTCGCTAAAACTAGGTGTATCCAGCCGGTAGAGATACAGGCCGGGAGACAGATGCGATGCATCAATGCTCACCTTGTGAAAACCCGCTTCGCGGAAGCCGTCGATGGGTCGCATTACCTCGCGGCCCATAATATCATAGACTGAGACCCGCACGTCGGTTTCTACCGGAAGTGATAGCTGGAGTGTTGTTTTTGTGCTGAACGGATTGGGATAATTGCCTAAAAGGCCAAATCGTTCCGGCGTCAGCAATTGATTCCCGTTTGCCAACTCCGAAGTGCCGTGGAGTTCCTGTATCGCCTCACTACCTCGTGATTGCATCAATCGCCGAGCTTGCTCAGCTAAGACACCACCCTGGTGCTCGGCATTCAGTTGTCGAGCATATTTCCGCCCCTCCTTAACGTTGTCCCGCAATATGCCGTTCACATAGGCCAGGCCGAAGAGAGCGCGCTCTTGAACGCCTTCTACCGAGGCGTATTCCTTATGGAGGCGCTGCATGATAGCGAGGGCCTCATTATAGCGTCCATGCTGGACAAAGAAGATACTCTCCAGCTCCAACGTAGTGGCATGGAGCAAGGGGCTGTGGCCGAGCGTAGGCCGAACAGCGGTGTTCAAGAAGCGGTCAAGATCAGTTTTCCCTGCTGCACGGTGGGATTCGGCGATCTGCGCCAATATGTACTGTTTCGTCGCGAGATCGGTAACTGCCGTGCCTGACTCCCCGGTGAGCATATCTAAGTAGAGCGTGATAGCTTCGTCGAACAGTTGGTCATGCATTAAGTGGGATGCATTCGTAAGTCTCTCATCAACACTAGACACGGCGAACCGAGCGTAAGCCGCAGACGACACATTCGGCGTGACGAACGGTTCGGTCGATTTTGGCAGGTACAGTATCGTTGCTCCCCCCGAGGTATCGAAAGCGCCCGGTGTCGTTACCCAGTAATTGTTCTGCATTTGAACAACTACTGATCCGGCAGCCTGGACGGCATAGCCATAAAACGAATGAATGTCATTCCCGTAGCCTGAGATGTTTGCTTGGTGACCTGCGTATATCTTTGTATCCTCTTCATTACTATAAATTAAATTGTAGCCGCCGTCAGAGGGATTGCGTCGCAACTGCGCGGGACTATAGTCAGCCATGAATAATCCAACGTCATTATCGTAAATCTCATTGTCGTATATTTGCGGCGTCGAAAAGTACGCAGATATACCTTTTTTATTGCGGTAAATCCAATTGTTACCTACAAGGACTGATCCATAGTACAAAGAAATACCATCTTCGACATTATCTCGGATGTGGTTGCCTTTAATATGCGTCGTCATCGAATTGGCATTATTAACAGAAATGCCCACATCATTGTACTCTATTACCGAGTATGCGATCTCGGGCAGTACATGCCGCGTGTAAACACCATATCCCGAGTTACTGATCTTGGACAGCAGTACAGATCCCGTGGAGGTGTCTCGGAAAGAAATCCCAATGCCCGCATTCGTGATACTGCAATCATTGATGGAAGCATTAGCGTTATTCCAAGCGCTTATTCCGATCCACGCGGTATTGTCGATCACCGTATTACTGATTGTGGCAATGCCACCTGCGACGTATATACCGAACAGAGCATCAATAATGGTGCTTTCAGTGACACTGCCAGTTGACCCATCGGTAAAGGTGACTCCCGTATAGGCATTTATAAAGGTGCTTTTATCGATTGTGCCGGTAGAACCATTTCTGAAGATAGCGCCGTATTGAGTGTTGATTATGTCGCTACTTGTGATCGAGCCGCTCGAGCCGCTGCTGAAGACCGCGCCATAGAAGGCGTTCCTGATTGTACTGTTTTCAATCGCACCTGTCGAACCACTGTTGAAGTGAATCCCGTTCTGTGCGTGCTTGGCGCTAAAGTCCAATGCGGCACCGTTAACGAGGAGAGAACCATCGACAATGAGCTTCGCTCCAGATGTAAACGTTACGTGTGCACCGGGCTGTATTTCAAGTGTAGCCCCGGCTGGCACGGTTACGCTTTGTGCCACAACTACGGGGGCCGAAGCGGTAAGCTTAACATAACCGTGACCCGCCTGTGCGGCTATGCTGAGCGCATTCTGGAGACTGGGAATAAGTTCGGGCACTTGCGAATGGAGCCACTGCGTTCCGATAATATCTGCTGACTCCAGCGTCCTCGCATCCGTTGATGTCCAGAAGTGCAGGTTGTCACCACCGGCCATTGTCGGTGCATCAGGACCCTGTTGATAGGATGATTCGAGCGGATGCATAAGCCCGTGGATGTGTCCGATCTCGTGGGTCACGACCGACTGTACGTCCAGGATACGGTTGTAAAGGTTCTGCTCGCCGTCGCTCCATTGGAAACTCGTATTGAGGATGATGTCGCTATCGGCAGGCCTCAATTCGCACGTTTCTATGCTCCATTCAACATTCGTCCATCCTGGGTTTAGTTCGGGGTCGTGTTCGCCCTTTAATGCAAGACCTTGCGAACCCGACGAAGAAAACTGGATAGCTCCCGCATTATTCCAGCTACCAAACGATGCCGCGACAGCGCTTTCTATGCCGCCGTACCGTGAATGATCGAGGTGGTACTTGTAACTTGTCGTACCGAAGTACACATAGCGTCCTGGATCACCTGGCATTAAAGGACTCCATATATTATCACAATTAACCACGCGGAAGTCGAGCTGAGCATAGGCAGGCACGACAGTAGAAATAGAAAACAACAGCAGAACAGCAAATACTGGTTTCATAATTCTTCCAGTTCAATGTTGTGGAGGCGCTCCTTCAGGGAATAATCATGTTGTAGGGCTGGTCGAGCCGGATGACGTGGACGAGCTCCCGATGCTCCAGATCGACAACGTAAATGGCGTCGGAATCGGGGCAACTAACGAATGCAAGTTTTTCGTCAGGCGCGAGCAGTATCTGTGATGGACCACGCACCTTTCCCGTCAGCGTAATCGTATCGGCGACCGTCTTACTCTCGGCGTCGATGACGTACAGCACGTCGAACGCGCCGATGGTGTATACTTCGTCCCGTCTCGCGCTGTAGGCCATGTAGTACGGGTTCAAGCTCCAGGGAAAGGTGATCTCGGACCAACTCAACTCCCTCGTCTCAAGGTCGTAGCTGCCGAAGTAGCTAAAAGCATCACGGCTCCTCGCTCCGGAGAGCTGATAGGTCAGAAAAACCTCTTCGCCGCCCGAGGAAAAGACGAAGTCGTAGATCGAGATGCTGTCGCGGTTATTCGTATTGAGCGTGAACTGCAGATCGCCGAGGCGCGAGTCTCCGGCGAAGAATTCCAATTCCGAAAAGCTGTGGCCTCGCGACCACTTCTTTAATACGACCGTCCACTGCTGACCCGGTGAGTGATAAATCCACTTGGCAAGCCCTACATCGTGTTCGTCTGAGAGTTTTTCCGTTATGCGCTGTTCGAACATGTCGACGGCGTAGGTACCCGAATCACGGAAGTGCACGTAGAAGAGACCGGGCGCCTTCAAGTCTTCGGCGGCAGTGTAGTACGGAATCCCGACCTCTTCTGTTGTAAACCCCGTATTAAAGACGTCTTTCAGCCGCTGCTCCGCGAGGTCGTACAAGACGAATTTAAACGGCGATGCTGATGTCTGGCCATACCCGGAAAAGACAAGATGCTCCCGATCCGTTGAGAGCCTCATGTTGTATAAATAGACCGCCCCGGATGTCGTCAACTCGATCTCGCGAACGAGCTCATAGTTCTCATAGTCGACAAGATAGAACGTGGGGCCCGAGTTCGAATAAACGTACATGGCGGCGGCCGGTACTGGTTCCTTAGGCGAAGGGTCGTCGGGGCGCACCAGATCGCAGGCACTTACTAGGAGGGCGGCTATCACGTAGACGGAAACCATTCGCATAGTCATCGTTGCCACAAGTTGCAGATCATGGTGCTCACCGCGCGTCACTCTCTGCGTATCTCCAGGAGGTCTGTGATATGGCTCAGGACCGACGCCCGGCTAACCAGCCGGGCGTCCTGGCCGGCCGCTCGCTTGCTATCCCTCAGCCGCGACGTGTCGAAGTAGGTCCCGCCGTCGTGCTCTACCACTGCAAGTTTGCCCGACTTACTGTAGACGGTGTAGTAGGTCTCGTCCAACGGCCTAAGAAAAAGCAGTACCTCCTCACCTTCTTTAAACGGAAGGCCTCTTGATGCTTCGATCATCCGATCGCCTATCTGGCCTCCAAGCAACTGGATATTGAGACGCTGCACCTCGGCGACTCCCTTCAGCCACTTCTTAACGTCTACGGTAACGTAGGTATAGATGAAATCCTCTCGCCCGAGATACTCGCCGTACCTGGACTGAATGTGCCGCACCTCGCCTAGCACGATAGCGGGCGCCTCCTGGACGAGCTCTTTCAGGCTTTTTCGTGGACCCCAGTCGAAGCCGGTCACCAAGCACCCAAGTAGCAGCAACAAAATGACCTCTCCTGATCTCACCGTTTGAACCATGGCAATCTCCGAGCTGAAAAGTATCGATCTTGGTTACGTAGTGTTATCACTTCACTGGGAAACCCACACAACATAGCGACCTCAACGGGCAGTGTAGATTGCTCAAAAGCCCATCAGAATTACGCATCCCCAGCGCGAATAAAGGCTCTGAATCAAATGCAAGAAGGCGGCTGGGCCGAAAGCAAAAGTATGGGTTTAGCATAGGCACCGACACTCGACCATAGGCATTTTAAGACTGTGATGCCTGCTCAATCGGGCGCATATAAGCGAAGCATTGATAATTCATGCGCGCTTCGATTTGGCAGCTACCATATTGGGCTCTTAACTCACAGTTCACGTTATCACGTATTAGCTTCCGAGGACGCTCGGAAGCGGAGGTGACGGGGAAGCCTGATTAGTAGCGAAGGCCTCGAGCCTGTTTAACAGATCAGCCCCGCCCCTCCTTGTTGTGTCGGTAATTCGAAGAGCATTTGTTGAAAAATAGCGCATAACCCCGGTGGTAGGTTTGGTATTTTCCGGGTGTCGCGTCGTTTTGTTTTTTACTTCCCGCCATATTTCGTCCGAAGAAGCAGAAAGCGCAGCAGAAGCAGGC
>CAZRTY010000131.1:0-5769 GCA_964603055.1 uncultured Rhodothermales bacterium
ACGGCGAAAGTGTTTCAGCGCCGTCACAATCAGGGCGTCAAGGTGAGGCTAATGTCTGTTTCGATATCTGTGGTGGAGCGTAGGATTACCACCTCGATCACCTAAGCCCTGCATCCACGTTGTCCAGTATGCTCTTCATCCTCTTCGGCGCATCCGGCGATCTCTCTCGCAGGAAGATCCTGCCTGCATTTTATCATGCGTTTTTAGGATCGAAGAGCGCCGACGCGCCTGTCTTGCTGGGTGTCGGCCGGTCGGAGTTTTCTGATGCCGATTACCAGAAGCTCGTCGGTGAGTCGCTGGTTGACAGTGGAATCGAGCCGGAGGTAGCCTCGCGTTGGTGCAGTCATTCGGTGGCGTACCAGCAGGTTGAGGACTATTCGGATTTGTCGTCGGTGTGCAGGCGGGCGTCGGAGATGGAATCGAGGCTCGGGCTCGATGGAAATCGCGTTTTCTATCTGGCCGTGCCGCCGTTCACCTTCCCCGATATCATCACGCATCTCGGCGAGCAGCGCGAGCGAACACCCTGGGCCGGCTGGACGCGCGTTGTCGTTGAGAAGCCGTTCGGTCATGACGTCGAAAGTGCCGTCGAGCTCAACCGGATCATCCATCGGTATTTCTCCGAGGAAGAGATCTACCGGATCGATCATTATCTGGGGAAGGAGACCGTCCAGAACTTGCTCGTTTTCCGGTTCGCGAATGCCATCTTTGAGAGCGTCTGGAATCGGAGCCACGTTGAGCGGATTGAGATTACGGTGGCCGAAGAGCTTGGTGTGGATGGGCGCGCAGGTTATTACGAAGGCGTGGGCGCACTGCGCGACATGGTTCAGAATCATCTCACGCAATTGCTCGCACTGACGGCGATGGAGGTACCGGCTCGGTTCGATGCCGAGGGCATCCGCCAGGAGAAGATCAAAGTGCTTCGGTCGGTCCTCCCGCTTTCGACCGATGACGTCGTTCGCGGGCAATACACGGCTGCGAACGGACAGGACGGATATCTCGATCACGAGGGCGTCGCAGGCGATTCGCAGACTGAGACAAGCGTTGCGCTCCGGCTCTACATCCAGAACTGGCGATGGCAGGGAGTGCCGTTTCTACTGCGCACGGGCAAGCGCATGAAGGCGCGCGTCACCGAGATTGCGGTGTACTTCCGCCGCCCACCGGTTCAGCTTTTCGGCGGACCGGACTCCTGCCACATCAATCGCAACGTGCTGCGTATGCGGCTGCAGCCGGATGAAAGTTTCTCGCTCGGCTTCGAAGTTAAAGCCCCTGGCGAGGCCGCGCCCGGCCGGATGGATCTGTCGAGTCAGAGCCTTGACTTCAACTACGCCGACGCCTTCGGCCGCATCCCCGACGCGTACGAGACCTTGCTGCGCGACATCGCGGAGGGCGATCAAACACTCTTCGTCCATGCCGATGAGACCGAGGCGGCATGGCGCTTATACCAGCCGATCCTCGATGCGAGCTTGCCGCTGCAGCCCTATGAGTCCGGCTCGTGGGGGCCGGCATCAAACGGCATATCGTTCCTATCCAATCCAGTCACCTCAAACGATTCGACATCGTGATGAACCACAATATGAAAGTCCACGCCGATGCCGACACGCTGGCCGGCGCCGCCGCGCGCCACATCGTCGACACGCTGAGCAAGGTGCTGGATTCGCGCGACCGTGCGTCGCTCGTGCTGACCGGCGGGTCTACGCCGCGCGAGACATACACCATCCTCGCCAATGAGCACAACGCATCGCTGGATTGGCAGCGGGTCGATCTCTTTATGGGGGATGAGCGCTATGTGCCACATGACCACGCGGACAGCAATTACCGGATGGTGAAGGAGTCGCTCCTGACGGGAATCAAGCCCGGTAACATTTATCCGATGCCGACGGAGGAGGAATCGCCAGAGCGTGCGGCTGAAGTCTACGAGCGGACGCTGCGCGACTATTTCATCGGCGCCCGACCCGTGTTCGACGTCACGCTTCTCGGCCTTGGCGACGACGCACACGTGGCGTCACTCTTCCCCGGCTCACCGTTTCTCGACGAAGCGGAGCGGCTGGTCCTCGCCACGAAAGCACCGGCCGAGAGCCCGGTCCGCGACCGGATTACGCTGACGTTCCCGGCGATCAACGCCTCGCGGCGGATCTTCTTCATCGTCGCGGGTGCGCACAAGCGAGAGGCGATCCTCCGAACGCTCGAATCGGGCGATACACCGGCCGCGCGTGTTCATCCCCGAGAAGACCTCATCTGGCTGGTGGATGAAGATGCCGCACCGGACCAGTAGTGGTGCGGTCCCGGTCGCGGTGTGATCACGTCGTCGCCATGGCCGGCCTACCGGGCGCTTTCTCCCGTGGATCCCGTCCGAGAGACCGCATATCGCAGCATCACCACGCCGCCGTTGAACGTGCGGCTTTCGATGAACTCGAGGTCGAGTTCGACGTCCGCCGGAAACATGGGCTTGCCGCCGCCAAGCACGACCGGATGGACGTAGCACCGAACCTCGTCGATCAAGCCGAGGCGCATGAACGCGGCTGCGAGATCGGCGCCTGCCACGTCCATATCGCCGCCCGGCTGCGCCTTCAGCTGCAGGATCTCCTCCCGAACTACGTGGCGCTTCAGCGTCGAATTCCAGCCGACCGCATCCAGCGTCTTCGAGAAGACGATTTTCGGCAGCGTCACCCACATGCGTGCGTACTCGGCCTCGACCGGGGCGGCGTCCGGATTTTCATGAGCGGCGGGCCAGTAGCCGGCCATGTTCTCATAGAGCCTCCGCCCGTACAGTGAGGTATCAATCTCGCCGCTCGTGTACTGATCGTTGAAGTGCTGATGGAGCTCGTCGCTCGGCACCGACCATGCGAGCGAACCATCTGCATCCTCGATGTATCCATCGAGCGAGATGCCCAGGGCGTAGATGATCTTCCTCATGCTTCAGCCGTTGATCCTGGCGCCGATTCCCGATAAACCCGTTCCAGTTCGTCGAGATCGAGCTTCTTCATCTGCATGAATGACTCAGTGACACGGCCGACGCGCGTGTAATCATCATCCTTCAACATCTCCAGCAGTCTCTCGGGCACGATCTGCCACGAGACGCCAAAGCGATCCTTGAGCCAGCCGCATTGCTGCGCCTCCGGGTCGCCATCTTCGGAGAATGCATCCCAGAAACGATCGACTTCGTTCTGTGATTGGCACGGCACGAGTAGCGAGACGCCCTCGGTGAACGTGAACGCGTGCTCGCCGGGACCATCCATCACCATCAAAACCTGGCCATCGAGCGAGAACTGAGCGTGCTTGACCGCGCCTTCGGGCCCGGGCTCCCCTGCTTCATAGCGAAGGATGCCGTCGACCTTGGTGTTCTCGAATACTGACGTGTAGAGCTTCAACGCCTCCTCGGCCCGCCCAAATTGATCGCCGACGAACAGGAACGACGGCGCGATCTTCTGTCCGACGTCCTCAATCCGCCCTTGCGACAACTGCCAGGTGAGGCCGAATCGATCCTGGAGCCATCCGTAACGCTGACTCCAGGCGTAGTCATCGCTGATGGGCATCATCGCCTGACCGCCGTCGAGGAGCCGATCCCAGAGCTCGTCGATCTCCTCCCGGCTCTCGCAGATCACGAAGAGCGAGATCGCCGGTGTGATTTGGAACAGCGGTCCGCCGTTGATGATGACCATCCGGTAGCCGCTGAGTTCGAACTCGACGGCCGAGACGGATCCGGGAGGTTTCCGGTGGATCTCCGAGCCGACCTCATGGAAGCGCGTGACGGTGGAGATGCGGGATTGCGGAAAAAGGGATGTGTAGAATGACGCCGCTTCCTCGGCCTGGTCGTCCATCCACAAATGTGGGATGATCTTCTGCTGCATGATGTACCTCCGTCCGATCCATTATCGTGCGCGATTATTATATCGTCGATCGCAGCACGAGGAAATCGACATCCACAGCGAGAAAAGCGTCGTTACATGGACGAAGGGACCTAAGCGTATCGCGGGGTTTGCAGACGGAAAATGACAGGAACAGGTCCGCACTCAAAAAAACGTGAAGCGGATCGACTTAGGCATGATGTGGATGCCTATAAAATCCGTGACAGCTCGGATCTGATGCCGTACGTCTGGTGGGATCGCGTAGGCCATGCCTGGCTTGAGCGCGACGTCGTCATCGTTGATGTGAAGCACGCATTCGCCCTCGTGTACGAACAGGATGGACTCATGCGAGGCAAGATGATCGGGCAACAGATCACCTGCCTTGGCCTGCATCTGCTTGGCGGTGTACTCGTCGCCCTCGGCGAGTACTGTTACGGTGGGTGGGGTGACCTTCGGCATAAGCTATTCGACGAAGTGGACACTGATCGACGTCGCTGATCGATGTGGATGCTGACGATAGTTGATCTAACGGAGCGAGCGAACTAGCCGGCCGCTCAGCCGCATTAATTGCGTCTCGGCAACTTTCGCCTCGTACAGCGCCGCGATGAGCCGCGTCTCCGTTTCGAGGCGCGTCCGCTGAACCTCACGCAGCTCGATGGCTGTGGTCGTGCCGAGCGTGAATCGCTGGAGCGCAATCTCAACGCTGCGATCAGCGATGGCGATGTTCTCGGTCTCGAGTGCAACGAGCCGCGAGGCATTCTCGAAGTTGACGAGCTCAGAATGCAGCCGGATTTCGACCAGACTGCGGACGTCGTCCAGTAATAGTTCCTGATTCGTCAGCTCAAGGCGGGCGTTCTGGATCTGCCGCCGCGTGTTGAAACCGTCGAAGAGGCTGAGCCGCGCGGTGATGCCGTACCGGTATCCCTCGTTGACGAGCCTTCCGGATGCGCGCGCCCGGTCGTTATCGGTGCCGATACCATAGCCTGCCGTGATATCGATCTCCGGAAACCGGCTCCGGCGCAGCTCCGAAAGCTGATACTGAGAGACATCTGTGCCGAGCTCGGCCGCTGCAATCAGCAGGTTGTTTTGTTCGGTCTCAGCCTCCAGAGCTTCTCGAGAAAGCGATTGCGCGATATCGATCTCAGGCTCGACGGTAAACTCATAACCAGTCGGCACATTGAGTTCGTCGATGAGGCGAAGGCGGGCGGTTTCAAGTGCGGCCTCCTCGCGTAGGACCGCCGCCCGGTCGGCGTTGAGGTCGGCCCGCGCCAACAGCAGGTCGTACTCCGATGCAGAGCCGAGCTCGACTTTCTCTTCGGCAATGCGAAGTCGCTCTTCGGAAATCTCGACCGAGTTGCGCAGCGCACGCAGCCGTTGCTCAATCCGGACGATGTCGTAATAAAATGTGATGATCGACGTCATGATGTCCTCGATGACGAGGCCGGCCTCGGCTTCGCCAAGACGCGCCAGCGACGTGAGACGGTCATACGCCGCGAACATGCGCAGTCCGTCGAAGACCGTCCATCCGGCCGAGGCCTCGAGATCCGTAGTGACGCGCCCGGTGATCGAGAGGTCATCGCGCGACTCTGCGCTCCCGGAGAAGGCTTCGGTTCGATCGGCCGTCACGCCGACTTGCGGAAGGAAACCGGCGTTACCCAGCGAGCGGTTGTTGCGCGCAATCTCGGCATCATGCCGCGCCACCTGAATCTCAGTATTGTGTTCGAGGCCAATACGGACGGCCTCTTCGAGCGTGAGTACATGTTGCGCGCGGGCGGACGCAAACGGCACAATCAGGAGCGCGGCAAGCGCGAGTGCGGCGCGCAAGGAGACCAAATGATTCACGCGAGGGCGGATGGAGGCTGTTGAGGGTGGGCAGGAGCCGTCTTCCCGACGATCATCATGTACATGGCCGGGATGACGAAGA
>CAZRTY010000132.1:0-5762 GCA_964603055.1 uncultured Rhodothermales bacterium
TTTTCTACGGCATCCTTGGCTTTGTCATGAGCGCGATTGCTGTTGGGCTCTTCAACGTCGTCGCTCCACGTATTGGCGGCGTCGAGATGGAGATCGAAACGACCGGGTTCGATACGCAGGAAGATGTGTTCTGATAAGGTCGCCTCGCTTGTGCGGCGTTGTTCGTGTGGGTCAGGAAGGAACTACCGTTCGGACGGCGGCGCTGTGCGTGCGCTGAATGTTAGGTGAGAGTTTGGATTGCCGGTGTCTTCGATCTGAAGAAGCACCGCATCGGGATGCTTAGGCAGAGCAATAGCCGGACGCGCGGATGCCTGTCGTCCGTCGCCCGTGCACAATAATTATCTCTTAAGAAGTTCTGACGAGCGGAAGAGGACGTCATCGGCTCTGGGCGCGCGGGCCCGACGCAAAGAATAGAGGTGCGTGCGCGCGCCGCCTTTTTGCGCACCACTGGCACGGCGCGGCATACCTAAGGTCTCAATCACGATGTCCGCCGTAACAAGACGGTGGCAATGCGCCAAAAGTACATGGCCCGGCGTCCGAAAGCCCTTTCGGTTGAAGCCGTTTGGATAAGGTTACTGTAGGCCGTGGCTCATGACCGCGTAAGGTGCAACGGGTAATCTCTTACCGAACGTTGCGCCGGGTGGTGAAGGGATGAAGATGATGATGGAGGTGCAACACGTAATTCTTCATCATTCATCTCAGGTATGTTATGAAAAAGCTCTTCACGCTCGCCTTCCTCGTCGCCCTTTCGACGAGTGTCGTCGTAGCCCAGACCCAGGCTGTAGTTAATCAGGAAGGTGTTAATCAGTCGGCCGAGATCGAGCAGGCCGGATTTGCTGCAGAAGCGACCGTAGTTCAGAGCGGCGAGGGGAACGCTGCCGTGGTCAGCCAGGAGAACGGTTCTGACGGCGTCGTCGCCACCGTGACCCAGGCGGGCGCAAACAATAGCGCCACCGTCGAGCAGGCCCATTATGGCAACCAGAGTGGTGCGCTCGAAGCCGTTGTCGATCAGAGCGGTTCGGGCAACTCAGCACATCAGGTTCAGGGGCCGACGGGGCAGCAGGGCGCATCCTACGCCTTCATCCAGCA
The DNA here is from genome assembly GCA_964603055.1 of uncultured Rhodothermales bacterium. Taxonomy (GTDB): domain Bacteria; phylum Bacteroidota; class Rhodothermia; order Rhodothermales; family CAZKDQ01; genus CAZRTY01. The sequence continues at coordinate 1,090 of CAZRTY010000132.1, forward strand.
GGCCGGTAGCGACAATGCTGCCTCGCAGGCCCAACTGGGATACGGCAATGACGCCGTAATCGAGCAGAACGGTGTCGGCAACGTGGCGGAGCAGGTTCAGGGACGGAGCCGGGGGAACGCATATATCGCACAGAGCGGCGAGTATAACGAAGCATCGCAGACGCAGATTGGCTGGTCGAACGAAGCTGATGTCTCGCAGTCGGGCGCGTTCAACACCGCAGTGCAGGTCCAGGACTCATGGGTGAGCGAAGCAGACGTCCTGCAGGCCGGCGAGCGTAACGAAGCCTCCCAGTTGCAGACCGGGTCGCTCAACTTCGCCACGATCGAGCAGAACGGGTCGGGCAACAGCGCGAGCCAGATCCAGGACGGTGGCGCGCGTCGCCAGGGTGCCAACTACGCACCGAACAGTGAAGCGTTGATCCTGCAGCTTGGCAGCGACAACGTCGCCACGCAGGTCCAGGCTTCTCCCGGTGGCGGGGTTGCGGGCAACTTCGCTGACATTATGCAGCAGGGTGTCGGCAACGAGGCCATGCAGGTGCAGGCCGGAATCGGTCACTCGTCGGTCGTGTCGCAGATCGGCAGCCTGAACACGGCTACGATTACGCAGAGCAACTAAGATTTGTCGGACGGCTTGAGCGCGGCCGGTCACGGCCGGTCGCGCCTTCAAGCTCCGGATGAACTTCAACTCGCAGCACGGGCGTCCATAATTCGCCTGCCAGAATTCGAGATACTAATCCAGTAACAAAGAGATCAACATGAAATCCCTCTTATCCTTCGCACTCGCCCTTACGCTCTCGACTGGTGTCGTGATGGCGCAAAACAACTCCGCAGTTGCCGTTCAGAACGGTGAAGGCAACAGCAGTGAAATCGCACAGGCGGGTGAAGCCAACGTAGCCGACACCCGCCAATCGGGCAACGACAACACGGCGTCGATCACCCAGGTCGGTTCAAGCCTGCATGCTAACTCGGTTTACGGATCGGGCGATGCGTCCCGGGGTCCCTCGGGCATCGTGCAGAGGGGTGATGCCAACACGGCTTCGATTCATCAGGAAGGAGTGGGCGTCCGCACGAGCATCACGCAGACCGGAAACGCCAACTCGGCCGATCTCTCGCAGAACGGGAGCACCCCGCTGAACGCGTACGTCACGCAGACCGGCGACGGCAACTCGGCTTCCGTAGATCAGAGTGGAAGCTGGGGCAACATTAACCTCGAACAGGTCGGCAACCAGAACACGGCGGTCGTTACCCAGAACAGCTTTGGCAGCCGTAGTGCGGTCCGCTCATCGATGTCCGTCTATAGCGCCGGCGATAATAACTACGTGCTTGGCTATCAGGAAGGCTCGCTGATCGGGGCAGGCTCCGGCTCGGACTTCGGCGTTGAGCAGTACGGCGACTCGAACACGGCCATGTTCAGCCAGGTGGGGTCAGGGCACAGCCTGTTCATCGGCCAGGAAGGCATGGAGAATCGTGCGCTTGTCGCACAGACTGGAAACGGCCACTCCGCCTCGGTCAACCAGGTTGGTGCCGACAACCAGGCAATAATCCTCCAAGGCAATTAAGCCTGATGATCAACTGATATATCAGGCTGATCTCGCCTCAATTAATCATTGAAATAGGTTGAGCGGGGTAGGTCCGCGGCGAGTCGAATAGTATTCTCTGCCGCGGACCACCTTGCTTATTATTTTTCTGATCTTAGGTCAAGCTCGCTCTACATCGACATGCGCCCCTTCTCGTACATCACAAGCCTGCTGCTTCTAATGGGGCTGCTCGGCCATCCTCTTGCCGCACAATCGATTGGCAATGAGGATCTGCACATTCAGCAGGTCGAGACCGAAGTGATGGAGGGGGCGCCCGCCCGGGAGGCGGCGATGAACACCATCATGGAGCGCCTTCGGGCCGGTGAGCGCGCGATTCTCGACGCACACAACATGCGGGGTGCCGGCGTCGGAGGCAATTTCGCGGTTGTCTCGCAGGAGGGCGATGACAATACGGCGTCCGTCACTCAGATCGGTCTGTCAAACATCGCAGTGATGTACCAGCAGGGCACGCGGAATTCGGCCGCCCTTGAGCAAAGAGGAGACGGCAATATTTTTGGCGCGTGGGTCATTGGAACCGGCAATCAGTTAAATGTGCTGCAGCAGGGCAATGACAATGTTTACATGCTCGATTTCGTCGGACACAATCTCGACCATTCCGTGCAGCAGATCGGAAATGGCATCGAGGCGATTCAGACCGGGAGCGCCCGGCAGCCCTTCAGCATTGAGCAGCGTGGCTCCGGCATGAGCATCCGTATCGATCACAATACGCCCTGAGCCGGCAGGATTAAACCCGGCTTAGTGCCTCTGTGTGGGCTGTCCCTGAGCCGAGCCTCGGCTCAAAGTATTATCTCGCGAACAGCGAGAGGTCGATGCTCTCGCCGATGAGCTGATGGCCTTGCTCGTTGGGGTGGAGATGATCTCCGGTGTCGGCCTCGGAACGCAAGCGAGAGAGATTCTCGGGATCGCGCAGCGCTTCGTCTAGGTCGATGACGGCATCGAATCGCCCGCTGGTACGGATCCATTCGTTGACTGTCTGCCGCGCCGTCTCACGCTCGGGCATGTCATAAAAGGAATCGCCGAACGGCAGGATCGTGGCGCCGTACGTGCGGATACCCGCGGCGGACGCTTCATCCGCCATCCATGAATAGGCTTCGATCAGCGACTGAGCGACGGAGTCGGCATTTTCTGCCGTCGCCTGCCCGATGTCGTTGACGCCGTGCAGAATGATGAGCCACCGGGCGCCGACACGGTCGATAACATCGCGTTCAAAACGGTCGACGGCTGCAGGACCCAGGCAGGGGCGCAGAACGCAGTTTCCGCCGGTGCCCATGTTCAACACGCCGACGTTCGCCGTTTCGGGGTTCGATTGCAGGCGTCCTGCCAGGACATCCGGCCACCGGTTCTGTTTGTTCGTGCCCGACCCCCGACCATCCGTGATCGAGTTACCGAGCGTGACGACGGCTGCCGCGGGTTCTGTGGGAAATACGTCGATCCCCCCGATAACATACCAGTGGTCAGTCAGTATGGCGTCAGACAGATCCTCGACGTCGATGGCGTCGCCGGTTTCGATATAGGATGTCGTTCTCGATCCGGGGTGGCCAGTGAGATCAGATGGTACTTCGCCGAACGCGAGGGTCAATGCGATGGTGTCGAGCGGACGAAGTTCAAAGGCGATGACGTCAGAAACAACATCCTCGCCAGGCGCCAACGTCACGACGGCTGCCCCGCCAAACGTTACCTCAGCTTGCGTGTCAGCATCGATGCTACCGCCACTTACTGAGCGCGCGATCGTTGCCGAGTTGATTGCCAGCGGGCCGTTTCCGTACTCGTTCGAATAGTGTACGCGAACGGAATCACCGCCTACTGATACGCGCACAACCTGCCGGATCGTGTTTCCCGTCAAGCCCGGCTCGGGGGGCATGTTGTGCGGCTCCGTCAACTGCAGCGCTGTCGCCCATGTACCGACCCAGTCGGGGACGTTAGAGTCGGACGTCTGTGAATTAGAAGTACAGGCCGTGAGCGTGACGCTCGTCACAAGGACGACGAACAACAACACACGCTGGAGTGACGAACAGAATGGCATGACGAAGGGGAAGGAGGATGGTCGAATGAGGCGTTAATCTAATGCGAGGCCGGCGAAAAGACACGCGAGCTGGAATGGTGCATCTCCCCCGCAGAAAAAACGGCCGGACGCCACAAGGCAACCGGCCGTAATCGAATCAGTCGTTTCGCTTGTTACCGAACGAGCGTCATCAGGCGGTGGGTCGACACATCACCGGCCTGCACGCGAGCGATATAAACACCTGGCGACACAATCTGTCCCGATGCATCACGGCCGTCCCACATGCTGGAGGAACGTCCGCTCGAATTCGGTGCATCGGTGATTTCGCGCACCAGCGCGCCGGTCAAGTCGTATATCTGCAGGCTGACGGGCGAGGACAGTGCCGCGTCGTACTGGATCACGGTCTCCGCACTGAATGGGTTCGGGTAATTAATGATGTTCCCCGTCTTGCCGGGCGTCCATCCGCCATTCATCGCACTCAAAACAGTCTGGTCCCAACGGATCCAACGGTCGAGGTCGGGCGAGTACGGCGAGATCTCAACGCCGCGGGTGTCAACCGATTCATCATGCAGTAAAAAGCGATCAACGAAGGCCTCAACCTGTTCGCGCTGGGCGTCCGAAGCCTGGCAGTGACCATGACCGTCCGTGATCACAAAGCCGAATCGCTCCGGTACATCGAGAGCCTCCCAGACTTTCTTTGCCGCCACGTTCGATACATGCGAGGATTCCTCCGCCATCCACTCGAAGTCGGCATTGCCGAGCACGAGCGCTGCGCGAGGCGCCACCATTGCCACCAGCTCGTGGTGATCGTAGGGCATCCGGTAGATGTTGTTGCGGAACGTGTTCATGAAGGTGTTCTTGAACCACGAGCCGTTCGTGTTTCCGACGCCCTCGCGGCTGCCGTCGAGCGAATGTGTGACGCGCCATGCCGCCGCGCCGCCGCCTCCCGGCTCCTGAGCGATCGTCAGCGCGATGCGCTCGTCGAATGCGCCAGAGAAAAGCGCAATCTTGCCGGCGAACGAACATCCCGTCATTCCGACTCGGGAGAGGTCGAGATCGAGCTCCGGCACTTG
>CAZRTY010000133.1:0-5754 GCA_964603055.1 uncultured Rhodothermales bacterium
ACAAAATCGTTCGAGCAGCTCCACCGACTTTACGACGACATTTTGTCGTGGGGCATCGACCGCAAAACGCCGATCGTTGCTTTTGGAGGCGGCGTCGTAGGTGATCTCGCGGGATATGCGGCGGCAACGTCGTTGCGTGGACTCCCCCTCGTGCAGGTGCCCACAACCGTTGTCGCTCAGGTCGACAGTTCAATTGGTGGCAAGACGGGCATCAACCACGCCACGGGGAAGAACTTGATCGGCGCCTTCCATCAGCCAAGGCTTGTCTTTGCCGATCCGTCGCTGCTTGCATCACTTCCTTCGCGCGAATGGTTCAGCGGCCTGGCGGAGGTGGTCAAGCATGCGCTCATCGACGATGCCGAGTTCGCCCGGTGGCTCGAGGAGAACTGGATGAAGATAGAAGAGCGGGATGAGGCGGTCGTCCGAGAACTGGTCCCGCGCGCAGCGGCGATCAAAGCCGCGATCGTCGAGGAAGATGTGCTCGAACACGGCCGCCGTTCGTTGCTCAACTTCGGCCATACGTTTGGTCACGCCATCGAACGCATCGCCGGATACGGTGGCTTTACTCACGGCGAGGCCGTTGCCCTCGGAATGCGGGCCGCGATCCACGTATCATCTCGACTTTATCCTGACGCGGACTTCTCTTCCGCAGCCGCCCTTGCACGTAAACTTCCGGTGGAGCCCGATCCGTCGCTGCTGAATGTGGATGATTTGATGGATGCCATGCAGTTCGATAAAAAGGTCGAGGCGGGCGAGCTCAGGCTCGTGATCCTGGCCGACCTCGGTCGTGGCGAGGTCGACACGTGCCGAAACGCCGAAGTCGTTGAAGAAGCGTGGAGGCTCGTCCTGAAGGGCGAGATCTGAGCGATGTCGCGGCTCACGCACGACGACGTCTCTCGAGGCCGGCACCATCGGCGCAATGCAGCGCTGATGGTGATCCTCGTGGTGGCCAGTTTCATTGCCGACCTGTTTCTACCGCTCGGTATCGCAGGAGGCGTGCTCTATGTGTTGCCGGTGCTGCTCACCATGTGGTTGCCTGACCACCGAATCACTGTTCCGACGGCGATCGTGTGCTCTGGTCTCACGCTCGTCGGATTTGTGTACTCGCCGCCGGGAATGGAGCCGATATATGCCGTCACAAACCGCCTGCTTGCCGTCGGCGTCATCTGGGCGATCGCTATTGCGGCACTCGGACGGCGCCGCGTGGAGCGGTCGCTCGCCGAGAGCGAAGCGCTCAACCGCGCCATCGTGGCGTCCACGGCCGATGGAATCCTCACCCTTAACTCTGAAGGGAAGATTCTGACGGTGAACATCGTCGGTGAGAATATCCTGGGATACGAAGCCGGCGCTCTGGTCGGTAAGCCGTTCTCAACGATCCTGGACATGCAGGAAGCGCCGTCGTTCGATGCCAATCCTGAAGGATGGCTCAGTGGATACACGCAGCCTGCGGGCGATCCGGGAGAAATTCGCGGCGTGCATCAGTCGGGAGCGTTAATCCCACTGGAGATTGTCGTCGTGCCACTGCAACAATCGTCCGACCCGCGATTCACGATCACGCTGCGGGATATCGCACGGCGCCGTGCCAACGAACATCACCTGCTACGCTCAACGGAAGAAGAACGACGTGCCATCGGCTACGGACTCCATGAGGAGCTCGGGCAATCGCTGACGGGGCTTCATCTCATCAGTCGCCACCTTGCGCGGCGGCTCGAGGAGCGAAACCTGGAGGAAGCGCAGGTGGCGGCGGATCTGTCTGACTTACTGCACGAGGCGGACCGGCTCGTGCTTGGCTTGTTTGAGGAGATAACGCCGCTGCACGGTGAGCGGGGTCTCGAGGACGCTTTTGGGAAGCTGGCTGACGCCGTCACGCAGAAACATGGCGTGCCGGTAACATTCGAGATGAAGGGCGATGCGCCCAACCTCGACGACATCCACGCGGCGCATCTGTACCGCGTTGTGCAGGAGCTTGCAACGCTGGCCGCCGACAACGGCGCCGCCGAGATGAGGTGGTCGCTATCCCCCGAAAGAATGGAGCTCTCGGTGTACCAGATGCCGGTAGCGAGCGATGCTGCCCGTGTGCGCCTCGATCAACTTGCCTACCGCGTGCGGCTTATCGGTATGAAGATGCGCCGCGAGCGTCCGACGGCCGGCGAGCTCATCATCCGCATTAACATGAACGGCGGCCGCTCTGTGTGACGTTCAGATAATCACGCCGGATCAGCAACCTCGTCTCGAAGCGTCTGAAGCGCTCCGGCCCAGCGGCCCAGCTCATCCAGCAACAGGTTCGCCGACGTCGTGAACGATGCCTCGGGCTCGAAAGCGTCCTCGTTTTCGTTGATCCACTTCGTGAAGAAGGGGATGTGGACGGAATCAGGGATGGGCATCATTCGCAGCGCAGACGCGATGCGTTTGAGCACTTCAACCGCCCGCGTCCCAGCGGATACGCCACCGTAACTCACGAAGCCCATTGGCTTGTACGCCCATTCGCGGATCAGATACTGCATAGCGTTCAGTAGCGAAGCCGGCGGCACGTGGTCGTATTCAGGCGTGACGACCACATAGGCATCAGCCGCAGCAACCGTCTCGCTCCACTTACGGGTGTGCTGGTGCTCGTATGTGCCGAGCCTCGGGTGCGCTGACTCATCGAACAGCGGAAGGTCGACTTCCGCGAGGTCGACGACCTCGACGTCGAAACCGCCGTGCTCGCGCGCGACCGTCTCGAACCAGTTCCCGATGAGATGGCCCTTTCGCGACGGACGCGTGGCGGCAATAATGATCTGTAAACGTGGCATGACCTCCTGTGTTATTCGGCCGCCGGAGACAACTCAACAGGCGGCAATGTGAACATCAACTTCTCAGCGGGCGAGCTTGCCTTCTCCCCTTTTTCGCGCGCTACATGCCACCTCTAAACCCTCACGCAGGCGAGATGTTTGTTACAACACGGAATATCACCGCATATTCGATATTATCCGGTTGCCGCGATTTTTTTACGGCTCCGCAATCATTCCTCAGTCGCGAAGCACGGGCACTTCCTGGCGGGCGGCCTCGGCCGGTCCAACGCTCAAGCGGATATACTTGAGGATCCGTCGGTACTCATCGGCCCAGCTCTCCGGCTCAGTAAAGCCGTGATCCTCGATGGGATAGACCGCCATCTCCCAGTCTTCTTTCCGCAGTTCAATGAGCCGCTGAGCAAGCCGCACGACGTCCTGGAACTGGACGTTGACGTCGACAACCCCATGTGCAATCAAGAGCGGGTCTTCGAGTCCTTCGGCAAAATAGATCGGGGATGAGCGTCGATACGCGAGCGAGTCTTCGGCCGGCGTATTCAGGATGTTGGATGTATAGCCGTGGTTGTAATGCGCCCAGTCGGTAACGGAGCGCAGCGCAGCGCCGCCGCCAAAGTGCTCCGGCTCGGTGAACAGTGCCATCAGGGTGATGAAGCCGCCGTACGACCCGCCGTAGATGAACACGCGCTCGGGGTCGATGCCATGCTCAGCGGCGAGGTAGCGCGAGGCGTCGACATAATCCTGCAGGTCGCGCCCGCCCATGTGCCGGTAGATGGCGGTGCGCCAGTCGCGGCCATAACCGGCCGACGCGCGGAAATCCATATTGAGCACGGTGTAACCGAGGTCCGTCAGCATGTTGTGAAACATGAACTCACGGAAGTAATTGCTCCAGCCGTGGTGCACGTTCTGGAGGTAGCCGGCGCCATGGACGAACATCACCGCTGCGCCGTTCGGTTGTTCGGGCATGAAGATCTGCGTGGGCACATCGACGCCGTCGGACGCCCGGATGTCGATGATGTCGCCGGTTCGCCAGTCATATGACAGCCATTCATCCGTCGGCGAATGTGTGATCCGGCGAGCGTCTGCGGTACGGCCTCGCCTCGGCAGATCCTGCAGATAGACCTCCGGCGGCCGCGTCGTGAAGGAGTGCAGGATACCCAGCGACTCCTCGTGCGGGTCGAGCGCGAAGTCGTTCATCCCCTCGAGCGCTGTCAGTCGAGTTCGCTCACCGCCCGCCACATCCATCCGATAAAAGTGCCGCTCGAACGGCGATCCTTCACTCGAGCTGAAGTACCACGATCGACCATCCTGGGACAGCATCGGGTCGAAGACTTCAAAGCTGCCGCTCGTCACCTGGCGGACTTCACCAGTGAGGACATCCGCCGTGTAAAGATGGCTGTACCCCGTGGCCTCGCTCTGGAAGAAGATGCGGCGGTTGTCCGGCAGCCAGCCGATCGTCGGATTCCACGACGAGATCCCCGGACCGGCAATCCACGCGTCGTCCTGCTGCCGGTCGATTACGCTCAGATTTCCACTCTCCGGATCGAGCCGGGCGATCCAACGGGTCTTGTTGTCGGTGGCGCGGACGTCGATCACGGCGTGCTGTCCATCCCCACTCCACGTGAACGCTGAAACGTAAAGCTGCCTCTTGGTCTTGCTGCTGTCTACATCCACACCCATCTCACGCTGATACGCCGGCACGTCGTACGATCCCGGCAGTTGATGCAGGTCGATGCGGTAGGTGGTATCGCGCTGGAGATCTTGCATGAAGAGCTCCATGTCGGTAACGGGGCTGCCGACCTTGGGCCGCGCGGTGAGATTCTCGGCGTACCCGCTTTCGGTAACGTAGGCATGGACCTCGGTCATGCCGGGCTCTGACGGCCTCTGCGATCGCGAAAACGACACGAAACGGCCGCCGGGCGCGAGCTCGAGCCTGCCGATGACGCCGTTGCCGTAATAATGCGTCGACGGAAGGTTGCGGGCACTCCGGTCTCGTTCGCTCGCTGCCTCCCGCGCCTCACCTTCCTCGCGCTGGCGGCGGAGGTAGTCAATTAGCTCCACCTGCTGATCGAGCAGAACGGCTTGCTGCGGCGTCGGATCGGCATCGCGCGGTTCCGAGCCGCGACGTAAATCCGTCAACTGCTCTTCGAGTCCGGATGAGAGATGGCGGCGGAAGAGGTTGTCGCCGCGTACGAACACGATACTGCCGCCGTCGGGCGAGAATCGCGGATTGCTTTCACGTTCGAGCGTCTGTGTCAGGCGCTGCGTTGCACCCGTCTGCCGATCATAAACGAAGATGTCGCCTTCGGCTTCAAAGACCTTTCGGCGGAAGTCCGCATCGTAAACATGCTCGCCGTGGTGCCAGCCCAAAAACCTCGGAGCGGGTGCCCGGCGCTCGTCCGGCGTAACCTTGATCGGCTCCGATCCGCCCCGTAAAACTTTGTACAGCGAATCGGCGGGGAACTCGCCTTTCGGATTCCACCAGAAGTACAGTGCTGACCCGTCTTCTGCCCAACTGATTCTGCTCGGCCACGCGCCGATCCAGGTCTCTGGCGCCTGCATGATCTGGTCGACGGTCAGTTCGGACTCCTGGGCCTGGCTCGTGCCGGTGAACGCTGTCACGAGCACGAGCACGGCGATGATGCGATGCTTCATGGTAGATAGAGAGATGGAGGGAAAGCGCGCTGCATCCATATGCTTACATGCAATGCCGGTTTCGGGCGCCTCTTGATCCACATCGCCCTCATGCGTTCGAAGGCGCGCATGTGACAGAACGCCGTTAGAGGAAACGCCGGACAACCGCAAGAATGATCGACAGCACGATCGATATCAGCAGCATCGAGGTGATAGGGATGGACACCTGGGTGCGTTCGTTCTGGATGCGGATGTCGCCCGGCAGCCGCCCGAACCAAGAGAGCGCGCCGGACCAGACCAGCAGGCCGACGATCGCGAGGACGATGGCCAGGCC
>CAZRTY010000134.1:0-5746 GCA_964603055.1 uncultured Rhodothermales bacterium
CCGATCAGGATTCCGAAGCCCATCGGGATCAGGAGCAGGGGCTCGTAACCTTTGCGGACGGCGAGGTAGATGAACAGGATTCCGATCCCGATCATGATGCCGTTCGACCAGTGGAACTGGCCAAAGCCGGAGTCTGCCAGATAGTTAAACAGCGTTTCGAGCATCTCGACCTCTCAAGGAGGAAACAGCTATTGAGCGGTGATAAAGGATGGAGCGAGGACCGGCTTATTCGAACTCGACAAGCGGCTGGCCTTGCTTCACCGTGTCGCCCGCGGATACGTGGACCGCTTTGATGGTGCCGGCGGACGGCGCGGCGATGTTCGTCTCCATCTTCATCGCCTCCATCACCATCAGTACTTGGTTTAGCTCGACAACATCACCGGGCGAGACGGCCACGGAAAGGATGGTGCCGGCGATCGGGCTCTGAAGGACGTTCTCACCCGCCGAGACAGGCGGTGGGGCAGCGGCGGCTGGTGCCGGCGCTTCACTCGCGCCCGGCGCAGGCGCGGCGGCAGCGGGGCGCGGTGTCGACGGAATTGAACCGGCCTCGCCGTCAAGCACTTCGACGTCGACGTCGTACGTCTTTCCTTCTACGGTTATGCGCAGTCTCATAGCGATCTTCTAACGTTGTGTGATGCGTGGATGGAGACGCGGCCGCGCTCGCTCCAGGCGGAAACGGTGTTGCGATTGATGAAGGTGACGCGCTGCAGCCGAATCGGCCGCCCAACGGCTGCGACGGCGGCGGCCGTGATCACGGCGATCGTGCGGGCGTCAATGCCTTCGCTGACGGGCATCGAGTGCGCCGAGGTGGCCGTCGGAGAAACGACCGGGACTTCGCGCTCGGCAAAGACTTTCCCCAGCAGGTAGATGAAGGAGCCGATGAACACCAGCGCCCCGAAGACCACCGTCACGCCGACAGCGGCGAGGATGAGTGCCTCGTAAGCGGGCGACACGGCGGGTTCTGCCTCGGCCGCGGTTTGCAGCAACAATCCCACGAATAACATGACTGACATTTTGCTGTAGCGAGGTTAGAGCGGGATGAGGCCGTGCTTCTTCTGCGGCCGTATGTCTCGCTTCGTCTGAAGCGTATCCAGCGCGAGGGCGAGGTAGCGCCGCGTCTCCGAGGGCTCGATCACGTCGTCGACCATCCGCCGAGCCGCCGCCACATACGGCGTCGAGAAGGTCTCGCGATACTCATTGATGAGTTCCTCGCGCTTGGCCTTCTTGTCTTCAGCCGCTTCGATCTCACGCCGGAAGACGACGCTGGCCGCGCCTTCGGCGCCCATTACGGCAATCTCGGCCGAGGGCCACGCCGCCACGCGGTCGGCACCGAGCGCCTTGCCGCACATCGCCAGATAAGCACCGCCATAGGCCTTCCGGAGGATGACACTGATCTTCGGCACCGTCGCCGCGCTATAAGCGAACAGCATCTTGGCGCCGTGACGGATGATACCGCCATACTCCTGCTTGACGCCCGGCATGAAGCCCGGAACGTCGACCAGCGTGACGATGGGAATGTTGAAGGCGTTGCAGAAGCGGATAAAGCGCGAACTCTTGTCGGAAGAGTCGATGTCGAGTACGCCCGCCTGGTGCGCGGGGTTGTTGGCTACGATACCGATCGTCCGACCAATCAGCCGCCCGAAACCGATGATCAGGTTCTGCGCGAACGTCTCCTGCACTTCGAGGAAGTCGCCGTCGTCGACGATGCGTTCGATCACATCGTGCATGTCGTAGGGCTGGCGAGGATTGTCGGGGATGATGTCGTTGAGGAGCGTGTCGAGTTGGATGTCCTCGTCGAACGGATGCGCGGGAGGATCCTCCAGGTTATTGCTCGGCAGGAACGACAGCAGCTTCTTGCAGATGCGCAGCGCGTCTTCGTCATCTTCGGCCATAAAGTGGACGACGCCGGAATATCCCATCTGCGCTTCAGGTCCACCAAGCTGCTCGGCCGTCACATCCTCCCCCGTCACCTGCTTGATCACCGACGGCCCGGTGATGAACATCTGGCTCTGACGCGTCTGGATGATGAAGTCGGTCAGCGCCGGACTATACGCTGCGCCGCCCGCGCACGGGCCACAGATCAGCGAGATCTGGGGCACCACGCCCGAAAGAAGCGTGTTCTGGAAGAAGACCCGCCCGTAACCGCCCAGTGCATCGATCCCTTCCTGGATGCGCGCGCCGCCGGAGTCGTTGATGACGATGAACGGACTGCCTGTTTTGAGCGCGTTCTGCGCCATTTCGACGATTTTATCGGCATGCACCTCGCCCACGGCACCACCGACGGAGGTAAAGTCCTGGCTCGCAACCTGCACGAGGCGGCCGTCGACCGTACCACAGCCCGTCACCACACCGTCGGCCGGGATCTCTTTGCCGGCCATTCCAAACTCGGTGGCGCGATGCTTCGCAAAGCCGAACATCTCCTGGTACGAGCCCGGATCGAGCAGGCCCTCGATGCGCTCACGCGCTGTCAGCTTCCCCTGACTATGCTGCCGGTCGATGCGCTTCTTACCGCCCATCTCGAGCAGCTCGGCCTTCCGCTCCCGCAATTCCGCGATGCGGTCGGCCATCGTCTTATGTTTGTTCACTACTTCTGTCATGGATGCCCGTGGTATTAGTGGAAAGCGATAGCCTCAAGTCGTATCTGGAAGCTGTAAGCCGTGAGCTGAAAGCTTAGTTATGAGCAGGACCTGGCTTCTGTGGGACCCTCACAACTCAAAACTCAACACTCACGCCTCAGCCCTCAACCATCTCGCTCAGCACGCCACCCGTACTTTTCGGATGCAGGAATGCAATACGGGTGTTGTGTGCGCCACCACGCGATGTCTCGTCTACGAGGCCGATTCCGCCCGCCTTCAACTCCGCAAGACGCTGCTCGATATCGTCAACCGTGTAGGCGATATGATGCATGCCCTCACCGCGCTTCTCGATGAACTTGGCGATGGTCGAATCTTCTGACGTCGGCTCCAGCAGTTCGAGCTTGACGGCATGACCTTCCGGCCCGATCTCGAAGAAGGCGACGTTCAACTTTTGGTCCGCCACAGCTTCGATGCCCGTGAACCTCGCGCCGAGTACATTTTCGTAGTAGGCGCGGTGCGCTTCAATTGAGCGGACGGCGATCCCGATATGGTTGACAGCTTTGGCCTTGATCATGGCTTTGATAATTGAGCGTTTCGTGAATAGCGGGTGAGTGTGGTGTCAGAATACTTCCTGGTACTCGCCGAACACGCCGCGCAGCGTATTGCAAATCTCGCCGACGCTTGCATAGGCCCGGACTGCGTCAAGAATGAGCGGCATCAGGTTGGCATCACCTCTGGCGCCGTCTTCGATCGCGCTCAGCCTACGCTCGACCTCGGCGTTGTCGCGCTCAGCTTTGACGTTCGAAAGCCGCCTGACCTGTGCATTGCCGACTTCCTCATCGATCTTCAGTAGCTCGATGGGCGCTTCGGCATCGCTCTGGAATTTATTGACGCCCACCGTGATGCGATCTCCACGCTCCACCGACTGGCCATACTCATAGGCCGCGCGCTCGATTTCGCGCTGGATGAAGCCTTGCTCGATCGCCGGTACGACGCCGCCGAGGTCGTCGATGCGGCGGATGTAGTCTTCGGCCTCGGCCTCGAGTTCGTCGGTCAGCTTCTCGACGTAGTACGAGCCCGCCAGCGGATCGATGGTGTTGACCACGCCCGACTCGAACGCGATGATCTGCTGCGTGCGCAGGGCCACCGTCACGGCTTCCTCGGTCGGCAGCGCGAGCGCTTCGTCTTTAGAGTTCGTGTGCAGGCTCTGCGTGCCGCCCAAAACGGCCGCGAGGGCCTGTAGCGTCACGCGGACCACGTTGTTGTCCGGCTGCTGCGCCGTCAGCGTGACGCCGCCGGTCTGCGTGTGGAAGCGGAGCATCCAGCTCTTGGGGTTCCCGGCTCCGAATCGCTCGCGCATGATCTTCGCGTAGAGCCGGCGCGCCGCCCGAAACTTCGCGACCTCCTCCAAGACGTCCGTGTGCGCCGCGAAGAAGAACGCGAGGCGTGGCGCAAAGTCGTCCACGTTGAGCCCGGCAGCGATCGCCGTTTCTACGTAAGCGATGGCATCGGCAAGCGTGAATCCGATTTCCTGGCCGGCCGTCGAGCCGGCTTCGCGGATGTGGTAGCCGCTGATGGAAATCGTATTCCACTTCGGCACGTCCTTCGTGCAGTAAGCAAAGATGTCGCTGATGATGCGGAGCGAAGGTCGCGGCGGGAAGATGTACGTGCCCCGCGCGATATACTCCTTCAGGATATCGTTCTGGATCGTGCCCGATAGCTTGTCGGCAGACACGCCTTGCTTCTCGGCTACAGCGATGTACATGGCGAGCAGAACCGCCGCCGAGGCGTTGATCGTCATGCTCGTCGACACCTTGTCCAGCGGGATGCCGTCGAAGAGCGCCTCCATGTCGGCCAGTGTATCGATGGCAACGCCCACCTTGCCGATTTCCCCCTGCGCGATCGAAGCGTCAGAGTCGTAGCCGATCTGCGTCGGCAGGTCGAATGCCACCGAGAGGCCGGTCGTACCCTGCGAAAGGAGGTACTTGTAGCGCTGGTTCGATTCCTCGGCCGTGGCGAAGCCCGCGTACTGGCGCATCGTCCACAAGCGGCCGCGGTACATCGTCGGCTGTACACCGCGCGTGAAGGGATACTCGCCCGGGAAGCCCAGCTTCTCGTCGTAATTCTCGGTCAGCGACGGATCGGGCAGGTAGACGCGTTCGACGGGCCGCCCGGATACAGTCTGAAACGACGGCTGCCGCTCGGGAAAGCGCGCTACAGTCTTGTTCACGCGCTCGTCGTACCGGACTTTGCCTTCTTCTATCTTGCGTTTAATGTCGGTGGCTTCCATGATTTCGCGTATGCGTGTGGTTACTCGACTCGTGTCTTGTCTGGCGTAGCAGGTACCCGTAGCGCCTGAAGCGCCGCCTCAAGCAGGCGTTCGCTAACATTGCCGACCGTCAGCTCACCAACGAGGATGCGCCGCAGTTCGTCGTCGGCAATTTCATCGGTGGTAAATGATGCCAGCAGACGCCGGCGAGCATCTTCCAGGACCGCATCTCTCACCTCGGCGACGACAGTCTCATCGCGGTGCGACTGCCAGGTCTCGGCCTGGCCGTCCGTCCGTTCGCCAAGTTCGTCGACCAGCTCGGCTATTCCCTCACCGCTGTTCGCCGACGCCATCAGCACTTCGCGGCGCTCCTCATCCGGCTGATGGCTCTTGTGATTCGCCGCCGCCATCGTGGGGGCTCCGGCGAAGCTGAGCATGCCGAGCAAAGCCGTACGCAGACGGTCTGCGCCGGGCAGATCCATTTTATTGATGACGTACAGGTCGCCGATCTCCATCAGACCGGCTTTCAACATCTGAATGGAGTCTCCCTGCTCCGGTGCCAGCACGACCATCACCTGATCGGCCACGCCGGCAACCTCGACTTCGCTTTGCCCGACGCCAACGGTCTCGATGATGACGAGATCACATCCGATCAGCCCCATCACGCGCATCACACCACGCGCCCCGAGGGAGAGCCCGCCCAGGTGCCCGCGTGAGGCCAGCGAGCGAATGAACGTGTTCGGGTCTTCGGCGTGACGCATCATCCTGACTCGGTCGCCAAGGATCGCACCGCCCGTAAAGGGCGATGAGGGGTCGACGGCCAGCACGCCGATCCGCATCTCCGGATCGCGGTGGCGGTACTCGGCGATGAGCGCATCGACGAGCGACGACTTTCCGCTAC
>CAZRTY010000135.1:0-3086 GCA_964603055.1 uncultured Rhodothermales bacterium
GATGGACCTCCTTCGCTTCACCACCGCCGGCAGCGTTGACGACGGCAAAAGCACGTTAATCGGCCGGTTGCTGTACGACTCGAAATCGATTTTCGAGGATCAGTACGAAGCCATCGAACGCTCGAGTCAGTTGCAGGGCAATGGCGAAGTCAACCTGGCGCTCCTCACCGACGGCCTCCGCGCCGAGCGTGAGCAGGGCATCACCATCGACGTTGCCTACCGCTACTTTGCCACGCCCCGGCGCAAGTTTATCATCGCCGATACGCCGGGCCACATCCAGTACACGCGCAACATGGTGACGGGGGCGTCGACCGCCGAGCTTGCCATCGTGCTCGTCGACGCGCGGAACGGCGTCATGACCCAGTCGCGCCGTCACGGGTTCATTGCGTCGCTGCTGCAGATCCCACACATCGTGGTGGCGATCAACAAAATGGACCTCGTCGACTACTCGCAGGAGGCCTACGATGAGATCGTCGCCGAGTACGAGTCATTCGCCAAGAAGCTCGTAGTCGACGGCATCACGTACATCCCTATCTCCGCGCTGAAGGGCGATAACGTTGTCAATCGGAGCCAGGAGATGCCGTGGTACGAGGGGCCTACGTTGATGAGCTTCCTCGAGAACGTGCGCGCAGGTGCCGAGCACAATGCGGTCGACTTCCGGTTTCCGGTGCAGTATGTCGTCCGTCCGCACCAGGACTTTCGCGGCTTCGCGGGCCAGGTGGCGTCGGGGTCGGTGGTGCCCGGTGAGGAGATTATCGCGCTGCCGTCGGGTCAGGAGTCTCGAATAAAATCGATCGTTCGGTACGAGGGGCCGGTGGAGAGTGCCGCGGCGGGCGAGTCCGTTGTCATCGAACTCGAGGACGAGATCGACATCAGCCGCGGAGACATGATCGTGCGCGCCAGGAACCGGCCGACGGTCGACTACCGGATCGACGCCGACTTGTGCTGGATGAATGAAGAGCCGCTGCGCCTCGACCGGGCTTACATACTGCAGCATACGACGCGCCGGACCAGCGCCTACGTCTCAGAAATCATCTACCGGTTCGACGTCGACACGTTACACCGCGAAGAGGCCGATACGTTTAAGCTCAATGACATCGGCCGCGTCGAGCTGACGACGACGACACCGCTGTTTTTTGACGCCTACCGAATTAATCGGAAGACCGGCTCATTCATCCTCATCGACGCCGACACCAACACGACGGTTGCCGCGGGCATGATTCGCGGGGTCGCGCAGGATGTGCCTCCGGTCGGGAAGGAACGCCGAGAGGCGCGGACGTCGCCCAATGTGGTGTGGACGCCGCTCAACGTTCCGCGCGAGGTGCGTGAGGCCAAGCACGGCCACCGTTCGGCTGTACTCTGGTTTACCGGCCTCTCGGGCTCAGGCAAGTCGGCCATCGCACGGGCCGTCGAGAAGCGCCTGTTCGAAAGCGGACATCAGACGATGCTGCTCGACGGCGATCATCTGCGCCACGGCTTGAACGGCGACCTCGGGTTCTCGGCAAACGACCGCGCGGAGAATATCCGGCGCGTCGGCGAGGTAAGCCGCCTCTTCTTCGAACAAGGCAGCCTTACGTTCTGCACCTTTGTCTCACCGTACGCCGCGGACCGTGATTTCGTGCGGTCGCTGATTCCGTCTGATTCTTTTGCCGAAGTGTTTGTGGACTGCTCGATCGAGACGTGCAAACGCCGAGATCCGAAGGGTCTATACGAACGCGCGCTCCGTGGTGAGATCACCGACTTTACGGGTGTCTCGGCGCCCTACGAGCGTCCTCAGAATCCTGAGCTCTTAATCAATACGGATGAGCTGAGCCTCGAGGAGGGCGTCGAGCGTGTGCTGGAATACATGCGTGAGCGAGGCCTGTTGAAGGCGGAGTGATCGGCGATTGACGCAGCGGCTAACGACGAACCGGTGATACTGTGATGACTGAACTCGGCTGGGATGCCTGGTACACGGTTTCCGTCGTCG
This sequence comes from uncultured Rhodothermales bacterium, assembly GCA_964603055.1. GTDB lineage: Bacteria > Bacteroidota > Rhodothermia > Rhodothermales > CAZKDQ01 > CAZRTY01. The sequence continues at coordinate 1,970 of CAZRTY010000135.1, forward strand.
TGGCGCTCGTCGTTATCCTGGTGAAGGAGTATCTGCGGCCGGATGTCGCGATGATGGCAGCACTCGGTGCAATTCTGGCCGCCGGCGTGCTTGAGCCTGCTGATGCATTCGCGGGTTTCTCGAACCCGGCGGTACTGACCGTGGCGTCGCTCTTTATCGTGGCGGCAGGCATTTCTCGGACCGGAGCCATCGATTTCATGGACGCCTGGATGACGCCGCGGCGTGGCGGCGTGCGTGCAACGATCGGCCGGGTGATGATGCCGGCCGCCTTCTTATCCGCCTTTCTGAACAACACGCCCATCGTCGCGATGCTCATTCCGCGCGTGCAGGCGGTTGCGGAGCGAGTCGGTATTTCGAGTTCGCGGTTGCTGATCCCGCTCTCATACGCCGCGATCGCGGGCGGAATGACAACGCTCATCGGGACGTCGACCAACCTGCTCGCGTCCGGCTTCCTCGTGCAGAACGGCTACGAGGGCTTCAGCATGTTCGAGTTTGCGTGGATTGGGATTCCCGCAGCAGGCGCCGTCATCATTTATCTCATGATCTTCGGACCGCGGCTGCTCCCCAACCGATCCGCGGGCGGTGAAACGCCCGGCGACGTTCGAGACTATCTGTTCGAACTGCGCGTGCCGGCAGGGTCGTCACTGGTCGGCAGAACCATCGTCGATGCTGAACTTCGGTCGCTAAAGTCAGGGTTTCTTGTGCACGTGCGGCGTCAGAACGTGATCGTGCAGGCGGCGCCTTCTGAAATCCTGCGTGAGGAAGACGTACTTGCGTTTTCGGGAGATCCTGACCTGATCGACCGTTTGCTGAAGCGAGATGGATTGGACCGGGTGATGAACGGCGTCGACCGGCCAAGCATCGATCATCAGCTCATGCAGTTCGATGCCGTCGTCTCGGCCAACTCGGGCCTGGTCGGCCGCACGCTGAAGGAAGTCGAGTTCCGCGAAACGTACCAGGGCGTCGTGTTGGCCATCCATCGCCGTGACGAGCAGATCGCGGGTGGACTCGGCTCCGTTCCGCTGCGAGCCGGAGACCTGCTGTTGATCGAGGCGTTACCGGGATTCGACCGTCGCCACAATCAGTCGGGTGGCGATTTCTACCTCGTCGTTCCGCG
>CAZRTY010000135.1:3186-5677 GCA_964603055.1 uncultured Rhodothermales bacterium
GGCTATCTCGGTCTCCTCGGAGTGCTGATCGCGTTGTATCTCTGCACGGTGCTGCTCACGGAGATCATGAGCAATGCGGCGGCGGTGATTCTGATGCTGCCCATCGCGCTTTCGGCTGCCGGAGAGCTTGGCGTTGACCCGCACGGCTTCGCGATTGTCGTAACGATTGCAGCGTCTGCATCCTTCCTCGTCCCGATCGGCTATCAGACGAACCTGATGGTGATGTCGGTGGCGGGGTACCGGTTGGCTGACTATCTGCGCGCGGGTATCGGCGTCTCCGCCATCGTCATGATCATCACCATCACGGTGGTGAACTGGCTCTGGCTCTGAATCTGGCCTGATTTATCCGCCGAGTTGGCGGATGCCGAACATCACGCGGTCGCTTTGCGCTCTTCGTAGATCGCCTTGCCGCTTCCCGCGACCGTATCGGCGGTGACGCGACAATGGCCGATGTTAGACTGCGAATGGATGTCGAACATCACGTCAAGCATGGTCGATTCCATCACAGAGCGTAATCCGCGCGCGCCCGTACCGAGTGCCCGAGCTTTCTGCACGATGATACCGATGGCTTCATCATCGAAGACGAGGTCGATGCCGTCCATCGCGAGCAATTTCTGATACTGCTTGATCAGCGCATTGCGCGGGCGGGTAAGGATGAGTTTCAGCGCATCGTCTGAGAGGGCGTCGAGGCCGGCCAGGACGGGAATGCGCCCCGCAAGTTCGGGGATGAGCCCAAACTTGAGAAGATCGTCGGGTTCGACATGCCGGAAAATCTCAGGATCATCCTTGTCGATTCCTTTCGAAACTTCGGCCTGGAAGCCGATTGTCGACGTTGACAGCCGCCGCGCAACGATATTCTCGAGGCCGTCGAACGCGCCGCCGCAGATGAAAAGGATGTTGCGCGTGTCGATGTTGATCAGACTCTGCTCAGGATGTTTACGTCCGCCTTTTGGTGGCACACCTGCGATCGTGCCCTCCAGAATCTTCAGCAACGCCTGCTGCACGCCTTCACCCGATACATCACGAGTGATCGATGCGTTGTCTCCCTTGCGGGCAATTTTGTCGATTTCATCGATGTAGATGATGCCCCGCTCGGCGCGCTCAACGTTGAAGTCGGCCGCTTGCAGCAGATGCGCGAGGATGCTCTCGACATCCTCACCCACATAACCCGCCTCGGTCAGCGCCGTGGCATCCGAAATCGAGAACGGGACGTCCAGTATCCGAGCAAGCGTGCGCGCGAGCAGCGTCTTGCCGGTGCCGGTCGGCCCGATCATCAAAATATTCGATTTTTCGAGCTCGACATCCTGAAAGTCAGGCAGGAAATCCTGATTCTCAATCCGCTTGTAGTGATTGTAGACCGCCACCGACAGCGCCTTTTTGGCCTGGTCCTGGCCGATGACGTATTCGTCGAGCGCACTTTTTAGCTCGAGCGGCGTGAGACGGCCCACCGACGAAGGCGTGCGACGCGGCCGCGGACCTGAGCCGGCGTTATAGGCGGCGAGGTCGCTACGGACGATGCCTGCGGCGTCGTTAATACACCGATCGCAGATATACACATCCGGGCCCGCCACCATCGACGAGACTTCGTGCGCGGTGCGGCCGCAGAAGGAACAGCGTATGGCGTCGTCGTTTCGCTTTGTGCTCATTAGAAGGCGGGGCCGGTGTGGATCGAGATCATACAAAGATGAGTATCGGCCGATCCATCAAAATTCAAACTAGGTGCGCGGCCGGCTATCGGCAGCGCGAAATCCCTAACGATATATAAATCCATATCCACCTTCGAATGCAAGTAAAAAACGAAGCGCTTCCGCCTGAATTTGTTGAACGCCTTCATCGCATTCTGAACGACAACGATTTCGCGACGGCGATCCAGACGATGAAAGAGCCGCGGCGCACGTCATTCAGGGTGAATACGCTCCGTGCTGAGGTTGAGCCGACCGTAACAGCCGTACGTGAGGCGGGGATCAAGGTGGATTCGATCGACTGGTATGACAGTGCCTTTTACGTTGAGCCGGAGCTCAGGCAGGCCTTGCTCGAAAGCGAGGCCTATCGCGCGCAGCATATCTACGTGCAGAATGCGGCCAGCATGTTACCGGTCCTGGCACTGACACCCACGCCCGGCGAACGCGTGCTGGACCTGGCCGCTGCGCCGGGATCGAAGACACTGCAGATGGTGTGTGAGATGGATAACGAGGGAGAGGTGGCCGCGGTGGAGATTGTCCGCGAGCGGTTCTACAAGCTGAATAATCTGCTGAAGCTGCAGGGTGCTGAGATCGTGCGGACATTCCTGCGCAACGGGATGACCGTATGGCGGCATCGTCCGGATCACTTTGACCGTGTATTGCTGGATGCCCCGTGTTCGTCGGAGGGGCGTTTTCATACAAGCCGGCCGGAGACGTTTGCGTATTGGACGCCGAGGAAGGTGAAAGAGATGGCGCGCAAGCAGCGGAAACTGCTGTCGTCGGCGGTGAAGTCGCTGCGGCCGGGAGGC
>CAZRTY010000136.1:0-5676 GCA_964603055.1 uncultured Rhodothermales bacterium
CATCACCGTCCCGGCGCACCGCGATGAACCGCGGCGAGGCTGCGCCCGGTTTCCCCCAAAATAATGAACGAGACGACTCACGGGGGCATCTGGCCTTGAACACGGCCGTGGGCACAGCACCCTGAGCGCCGCTCGGGGTCTGCCGCTGCGGATTCGTTATCTTCCCTCGGCCATCCTACGATGATGACACAGGCATGTCACCGCCGCGTGTTAGCCTGGGTGGGACTAAAAATCTCTCTACTCATCACGAACATTATTTATCGTGAGACTTCTGCTTGCCGGCGATCTGCACATCGGCCGTTCGTCGACTGGTTTATCCGCCGCCGGTCACGATGAATTGCGCGCGGCTTCGGCGTGGCGCCGGTTGGTCGAGGCCGCAATCGATGAACAGGCGGCGATCGTCTGTTTAAGTGGCGATGTGGTTGACCGGGCGAATAAGCTGTGGGAGTCGATCGGGCCATTGGAGGAAGGAGTAGAGCGGTTGCGGAAGCATGGTATCCGCACGGTGGCGGTGGCCGGCAATCATGATTATGACGTGCTGGCGCGCCTGGCGGATATGATGCCGGATGGATTCGTGCTGCTCGGACGAGGCGGCGAGTGGGAGCGATTGACGATTGAGCAGGATGGGCGCGCGGCGTTGCACATCGACGGATGGTCGTTCCCGGCGGATTTCGTGACGAGCGACCCGGTGATCGAGTATGATCTCGACCGGGACGCATCGGTGCCGACGCTGGGGATGATCCATGGTGATCTGGATGTGGCCGACTCTCGTTATGCCCCGCTCTCGCGTGAGCGGCTGATGGCCGCCGGCCCGGATGCATGGCTGCTGGGCCACATTCATCACCCCGCTCTGATCAGCATGCCGCGGGGGTGGCTGTTGTATCCCGGGTCGACGCAGGCGCTGGATTTCGGCGAACCCGGCGCGCACGGCGTGTGGATGGTGGATGTGGACGGGCGTCTCGGCACGCCGACGATGCGGCCGCTCTCGACGGTGAGGTTCGACCGAGCGGATGTCAATTTGACGGGATGCGCGACACAGGAAGACGTAGAGCGTGCGATCGTTAGCCGAATCAGAAACGCAGCGTCGGATGCGGTGGCGCCGGTCCTGAAGCATCTTGCGCTTCGTGTTGACCTGGTGGGCCGGACGCCTCTCGCGCCGCAGATCGAAGAGATCACGCAGCACCTTGTCGACGACCTCGCCCTCAACGAACAGGGTGTATCCGTCGAGATCAATCGGATTCGGATTTCCGTGCTGCCCGAGGTCGATCTCGAGAGCTATGCATCCGCGAACACGGCTCCCGGCGCCGTTGCGCGATTGCTGCTGGAGCTAGATGAATCCGAGCCGGGCGAGGAGGCTTCGCGCCTCATCGAGCGGGCTCGGCGTGAGCTTATGGGCGTCGACGAACACAGGGCGTTTTCGTCGCTTCCGCGCCGTGAGATATCCGCGGAAGTCGCGCGCGAGTACGTCCGGGACCAGGCACGAGCACTTTTAAATAAGCTAGTCGAGCAGACGCCATGAGCAGCAACGGCGTGCGATATGAACGCATCCAGATTGAGAAGGCGCTGGGGATCGAACGCGGAAACGGATTCGAGGTGAGCGGCTTATCTCCGGGCATCAACATCATCCACGGCCCGAACGGTTGCGGAAAGAGCACCCTGTGCCGAGTTGCGCATGAATTGATGTGGCCGGGCGAAATAACTCGTCCGACGATTAGCGGCCACATCGTCGATGGGCAGGACGAGTGGGAGGTCGCCATCGAGGCGGGCTTCGTGGAGTCCCGCCGGAACGGACGCTCGGAGGCGGCGCCGGAATTCGGGCCCGCGGAAAGCCGGCGCCGTTATCACCTGCACCTCCGCGATCTGATTGTCGACAGGAACGAGGACTTTGCGCGCAAGATTGCAGACGCCGTCCGCGGAGGATACGATCTCGACGCCGCGGCGAAAGGGATTGGCGCCCGCACCTCGGTCAGCCGCCCCAATAACGACATCGCTGCGCTGCGAAAAGCCAAGGAGCAGGTCGACGCGGCCCAGGGCGAGCAGCACCGGATCGAACAGCAGGCACGCCGAATAGATGACCTCAAAGCCGAACTCGACAAAGCGGTACGTGCCCACGAGGAGTACGACCTCCTCACGAAGGTGCGCGCCTATCACGATCAATCGGACGACTGCGAGGAGCTGAGGCGGCGCCTCGAGGAATTCCCTCGCATCGTGTCGCTACTGCGCGGCGATGAAGCCGATATTTTGAGTGAGCTCGCATCGAAGGAAGAACGGCTTCGCGCTCAGTTCGCGAACGCACGCCGAAGCATTTCGGAAGCTGAAGAGCAGCGACGCGATGCTAATCTGCCCGAGAATGGAATCGCGACCGATGTAATCGTCCGCCTCGAGGCGCTCAAGCAAGATCTCGAATCGGCCGAGCGGCACCTTGCTGAGCAAGAGCGGCGGTATACCGAAGCCGAGAAGAAATCGGAGACGGCCCGGCGCATACTCGGATCACACCTGACGGAATCTCAGCTTGCTGCGCTCGAAGCCGTCGAGCAGCCCGACCTGACGCGGTTTTCCGAACGCGTCGAGCTGTTGCGCGCTCGCGAACACGCCATCAGCGCCGAGCGCGAACGGTTGCAAGCGGATGCACCCGACGCCGAGCAGCTATCGCGAGATGACATCCGCAACGGGATGCGGGCGCTGACCGACTGGCTGGCGGTCGAGGACGAGAGCACTACGCAGACTCCGAAGTTGGCCGTCGCGGCGCTGATCGGTGCAACGCTCGCCGCGATCGCGTCATTCGTATTCGGACCTCCGTGGCTGGGTATCCTGGCGCTGGCTGTGGTCATTCTGGTGGCGTGGAGCCTCATCAGCGGACGCCAGCGTCGCGATCTCACCCGGCAGCGAAGAGAAGATGCCGAGCGCGCCTATCCGCCTCAGTTGCCGGCGCCCGCGGCGTGGCGCCGCCGGGACGTACGCGCTACGCTTGAGACGCTTTCGGCCCGCCTCGCTGCCCAGGAACATGCCGATGAGCGGCAGCGCCGGCTCAACGAGCTGGACCGCGATGAGCAAGCCCTCATTTCCGACAAAGAGAAACTCATCCGCGAGCGCGATGCAATCCGTGCGCAACTGGGAATCGAGGCCATCGACGTTGATGATGCCTGGCTGCGGCTCGTCGTACAGCGTATCGGTGACTGGCAGAGTGCTGCGAGTGCCGCCATCGCGACGGAAGCCGTGCTGGAAGCCGAGCGTACAACGGCGCGCGCGTACGCGAATGCCATCAACCGCGAGCTGGCCTCGTACGGATACGACTCGATATCCGCTGCGTCAGGCGCGGAGTCGTGCATCAACGATCTCAACCGAAGAAATACGGCGCATACCGGGGCGTCGGATGTCATCCGCTCACAGACGTCGTTGATCGCCAATACCATCGAACCCGAGCTTGAAGAGATCGCATCCACGCGGCGCAAGCTCTTCGATCGCCTGGCGCTGACTGCGGATGATCACCATCAAATCCGCGAAGGCCTGGAGCGGCTCAAGGAATACAGCGAGTGCACGCAGAGCCACACGCGGGAAGATGGGGCGCTGCAAGCTCGATTGCGCGAGGTACGCATCAACGCAGAGGCGCTGGAGATGGATGCCGACGACTTGCTCGGCCTCAACAGATACGAGCTCGATCGGAAAATCGAGTCGGCCGATGAGATGCGCAGTCGGCGGGATACGCTGGGCAAGGAAATCGGTCAGATCGAAGAGAGCGTTGCCGCAGCAAAGCGTGGGCACTCGCTCACCGACGCGCTGCAGTCGTTCGACGAAGCACAGGCGAAGCTGGACAACTCGCGCGAAGAGAACCGGAAAGCCGTCGTCGGAGATGTGATTGTCGACTGGGTGCGCGACACATCGGTCGATGCCTCGCGTCCACGCGTCTTCCAGCGGGCGCGCGAGCTCTTTGTGACGTTCACCAGCGGTGCGCTCGAACTCGATCTTGACGACCGATCGTCGCCGCCCGCGTTCCTCGCACGAACCGACGCCGGCCGAGTGCGCAGCCTCGACGAGCTCTCCGATGGCGAACGCATCCAGCTCATGACGGCCGTGCGGCTCGCCTTTCTCGAACAAGACGAGCGGCGCCAGCTTCCGCTGTTCGTCGACGAAGTGCTCGGCACGAGCGACGACGACCGCAGCCGCGTGATGATCGACACCACCATCGACATTGCCCGCACCGGTCGCCAGGTCTTCTACTTCACCGCGCAGCTCGACGAGGTCGGCAAGTGGCAGGCACGGCTCAACGAAGCAAACGTTGACCACGCCGTAATCGACCTCGCTGAGGTTCGGCGCGGGTTCGCCGGGCGCTCCACGCCGCTGGTTCACACACCCGTCGAACGCCCACGCCCGCCGGCGCCCAATGGCATGACGTACCTCGAATACGGGCGCACGCTTGGTGTGCCGGGCATCGACCCCATCCTCGGCAACGTCGACTCGCTGCACCTATGGCATGTGATGGACGACGCTCAACTCCTTCATCGCCTCCTGTGCCAGAACATCAAAACGTGGGGCAGCCTGCGCAACTACGTTGAGTATGGGGGAGGCGCCCTACTGAACGACGTGCCGGGGGCCATCGACTGCATCCGCGCGGCGGCCCACGTCGTCGAGGCTGCTTGCGAGGCCTATCGGATCGGCCGCGGCCAGCCCGTCGATCGAGATGTCCTGATCGACTCCGGCGCGGTTACAGATAGCTTCATCGACCGCGTGGCCGAATTATGCATCCAGGTTAATGGTGACTCACAGGCGATTCTGGACGCGCTCGAGCAAGGCCAGGTAAGACGCTTCAGAACTGCTAGCATCGACGACTTACGCTCGTATTTTCTCGACAACGGTTACCTATCCGAACACGTGCCACTCACGCGGGATGCCCTCCGCATCCGCGTTCTGGCCGCCGCCTCGGCCGATATCGAAGCCGGCCTCATCACCACCGAGTACATCGACCGCGTGTTATCTCTGCTGCCCGCCGACACGTGATCTCCATCGCCGGCGCGCGGTCTTAGACGACGTCGCCGACTCACGTGCCGCATATTTTGGGGAGAACCGGGTCAAGCCCCGCCGATGTTCAATGCCCTGCGCCGGGACGGTGAGGGCCGTGCGCCTGGTCCATGGCTCTTGCGTCCGCCCTTGGGACGCACGGAAGTCACCGGATCAACCTCACCACGATCTCCATTACGAACCACCCGGCCGCTAGCATGGGTGCCATGGCAGTCAGCAGAAGCCACACGTTCCTCGGGGGCTTGATATCATCATCCTTCCCTCTCCACAACCACGTAACACTCTGCCCGATCACGATCAATGCCGGCACCGTTGCAACGAGCGCAAACGCATCATTCGGATCGCCGACGACGAGTAATACGATGTGTCCGACCAGCAGCACGGCCATACTGACTGCCAGAATAAAGCCCGAGCGCGCGTGCAGCAGCGTCAGCCCCGGAGCGAATCCGCCCAGGACTAGCGCCACGACGATTGGCCACGCCGTTCCCCAGTGCAGACCGGGCCCACCCGCTGCCACCGCCGATAGTAGAACGTAGTAGGCGAGGCCGGTAATCAGAAAGACCAGATAGGGAAGCATCACGCGCGAGTGGCTCAGCAGATAAGCGGATGTCGTTCTCGGCAAAAGTATGGCTACCCGCAGCACGGGCGGGCGGCTCCGCC
>CAZRTY010000137.1:0-3896 GCA_964603055.1 uncultured Rhodothermales bacterium
GTGGCCATCTCCGAGAAGATGCGCGCAAGGGCTTCTGCCTGGCCTTCCTTCATATCGGAGCGGATGAGATAATCGCGGATCGTGTCGTGCTTCATAATCTGTACGGCAGCTTCGGTGGCGGGTTCGAGGTTCATTTCCACCAAGACGCAGGATTCCCCGAACGTCACCTACCGGCGGCACTCGCACTCGTGGGTGCTCCTGACTGATATAGATATCCGCGCAGCTGCCGATCCCCTTCATAGGGTCTTCCCCGCGACTGCGCGAACTTAATCGAAAGGGCGCGTGTTGCAGGGGCCGACATCCACAATCCTTGAGATCCCATCCGGCATGCATCAGAGCATCGACGAGCAAGCGCTCAAACAGGCTATCAAAGAAGTCCTACTCGAGACACTTGAAGAGCGGCGCGAGCTTTTCCTGGAGATTTTTGAGGAGGTGATGGAAGAGTACGCGATCTATCCGCTCCACGATGAGACGGACAATGAGATCGCCAAGCGCGGGATTATCTACACCGGCGTGATGGGCCGCGCCTGATTCGCTTCGGATAAACAATCTGCGGCCTTGTTGGGATTGTTGCAGGCCGTCCCGAAACGAGTTTTCCGCCGAGCAAGTATCCGCCTCGAATCAGTGTGTGAGGTGGATTATGCCGGAATGGACGAGTAAAGACGAACGTCAGTACGAGCACGTCAAAGAGAGCAGCCGCGAACGCGGCGCCTCTGAGGATCGAGCCGAGGAGATCGCGGCTCGTACCGTTAATAAGCAACGGCGGAGCGAGGGGCGGACGCCCAAAAAACGTAGCTCCGGGACCGGTAATCCGAACCGGTCGCTCGATGACCGATCGAGAGACGAGCTCTACAATCGCGCGAAACAGCTCAGCATCAAAGGCAGGAGCAAGATGTCGAAGCAGGAGCTGGTCGACGCCATCCGAAGCCGACAATAAGTACAGAGGCCCTGCCGGTGATTACCGACAGGGCCTCGTTGAATGCGATCGTCATAAGCCTTAGTGGCAGGCACCGAGTCTACCGTCTGCCGCCGAAGTGACGCAGTTGATAGATCAGATTCAGCATCACGTGACGGCCGAGCGCCTGCGTCTGCGAATCCTGCACGTAGAGGTCGGTGACCGTTCGGTCGATGCTCGTGTTCTGGTTCAGGATGTCATTTAGCGTAAGCCGCAGCTCAGCTCGGTTGTTGTTTAGGAATTTGTAACCCAGGCCGGCATTCCAGATTGCCGTGGTCGGATCAACGCCGGCCGACATACCTGTACGATGGTTAAGACTGACGTTGGAGGTCAGATTAAGCCACGGCGCGGGCAGCATGTTGACCCGGACCCCGGCCGTGTACCGCATCGAATTATTGTCACGCTGGTTCTCGCGCGAGCTGTTGAGATTGGTGTACGTGACACCTGAAGACACGCTGAAGTCTACCCGCTCGCTGATGTTGCTTCCCAGGAACAGGCGGCCATTCAACTGAAGCGATTGCGTCTCGTGTGATACATCATTCACAATGCTCGGCGTAACCGTATAAGAGCCTCCGAGTGATGCGTTCAGGTTTGAGCGCAGGAAAGACACCGGTCGTCCATAGTTGACGAATGAGCGCGCGCTCCAGTATCCGTCGAGGTTAACGGGATAGCTGAACTGTGCGCCCGGCTCGACCAGCACATCACGCACCTGCAGCGTGTCTCGCCCGGCGATCGTCAGCGCATTGGCGATATGGTCGGTTGCGGTGGAGAGGTTGAAGAAGCCCATGAATGACGAACCGGCCTCTGCATTTGTATGCCGATATCTCACATTGATGTTGTGGGATGTGGTCGGCGAGAGATGAGGGTTGCCGCTCGATAGAATCTGCGGATTAGAATCATCGACGATGTCGCGCAGCTGACTTGCGGACGGCGTGCGTGTGAACGGCCGGTAGAAGATGTCGAGCCGGGAGCCGGCGCCGAGCGTGAACCGGAGGTTCGCCGAGGGGAGCACCGTGAGATAGCTTCGTTCGATGTTGAACGTGCGCGGCCCTTCCTGATCGTACTGCAAGTCCTCATGTTGAACGTCCACCCCGACCGATGCCGACACCCACTCGAGGTTATGTCGGTAGCTTACGCCTCCTCGGTGGATTGTCGTAAACCGCTCGGACAATCCCATATAGCGCTCATCGGGGATGGTATAGTCGCCCGTGAGCGGATCCAGGCGGTACCCCGACTGATCGGCGCGGCTCGTTGAGTATGACGGACGGTAATCAAGCTGCAGTCGTCCTTTTTCTCCGACGGGCTCGGTGTAGGCAAACCGAGCCGAATAGCTGTGCCCGCGATCGTCGGCGTCGACTATCCGGCTGAACGCGTCGATTGAGTCAGCAAGAACGCTGTCATTAAAGAATCGATACACCACATCTTGATCGTTGTGATTGGTCGATTCGTTGAGACTTACGCCGATGTTCGCCGATATCGTACGGCCGCGCGTTCCTAACCGGTGCCGAAGCTGTACATCTGTCGAGACGTTGTATCCGTCGTCGTTCGAGAGGTAGAAGCTCTCAGTTTGAGAGAGCGGAACTCCCAGAGCGAGAGCGCTCAGCGAGCCTCGAACACTTTCGGAGTTACTCGACTGGGCGCGTATCCGCGGCCGAATCGTTAGCTCGGTTGATTCCGACAGCGTGGCCTCGAGCCTGGCATTCAACCGGTGGTTCATGTTCGCACCGGAGGCATCGGCTGTCTCGCCATAAAGTTGGCTCTCGCCATCGGCCAGCAGATACTCGCGGTCGAGCCGCGCATCGGTACTATTGTCGGTGCGATTGAAAAAGTAGCTGGCGTTGAGGCGCACATTATCGCCGTAGCGGTCGGTGTAGTTCACGCCGAAGGAGTTTGTGGTATTGAGTCCGCCGCGCTCACCGATCAGATAGTCGCCCGCCGCCCCGAAGCCGCCAAAACCGCCGGGTCCGCCTCGACCGCGCATCCCGCCGCCACCGGGTCCTCCACCTCGGCCGCCGCGTCCGCCCGATTCGCTCAGCACACCCATCAGATCATCTGTGCTGAAGTTCTGCTGGTTCACATTATTCGAAAGCCCAATCAGCGTGATGCGCCGGCTACCGCTAAAGATGTTGATGGCGCCGCCCACGTTGTACCGCTCATCCGGTCCCACGGCACCATACACGCGCCCAAACTGTCCGGTCTGCATTCCGGGCCGCGTCACGATGTTGATCGTCTTTTCTGTCTCTCCATCGTCGAATCCCGTAAAGCGAGCCTGATCACTTTGCCGGTCGAAGACCTCAACCTCTTGTATGATCTCCGAAGGCAGGTTGCGGAGCGAAGCCGTGGCATCATCCCCAAAAAACTCTTCCCCGTCGATCAGCACGCGTCGCACATCCTCGCCCTGTGCCTGAACCCGACCGTCCTGCACCACGACGCCCGGCATCTTGCTGATCAGGTCTTCGGCCGTTGCATCCGGATTGACCGCAAAGGCATCGGCATTGAAGACGGTTGTGTCCCCCCGAAGCACGACGCGATCTTGTGTGGCCTCTACAACCGCTTCGTCAAGTGCGTACACATCCGCATACATTCGAAGCGTGCCAAGGTCGACCGGATCGTTGCCGACCTCGAGTCTTTGATCGATAGCGTGATATCCCACAAAAGACGCCCGCAGGTTGTACGTGCCGGGCTGTAACCGCAGCGAAAACGACCCGTTGAGATCCGTTGCCGTTCCGACCTCCGTGCTGTCTGGGGCCAGCAGAGTCGCGACCACGTTGACTCCCGGCATCTCCATCTCGACCTCGGAGTCGATGAGACGGCCCGATACCGTCGTCTGCGCGAACGTGGGTACGGCGCCGATGACGGCGAGTAATAAGACGGCCGAGAATACTTTATAGCCTACAAATGTCCGGGTGTACATCAGGGTCGACAGGCAAGTTGGTGATGC
>CAZRTY010000137.1:3996-5669 GCA_964603055.1 uncultured Rhodothermales bacterium
GCAGGCAGTGCCGGACAGACAACGCTCGCTGCAAAGAACGATCATCATCTTATGGTAGTCACGACGACACCGCAGACAGTCAACCCGCTACTTCAGGAATGGGACGGCCCGTACGGCGGCGTTCCTCCGTTCGATAAAGTCCGCGTCGCCGATTTTCAGCCTGCGCTGGAAGCCGGTATGGCGGAAATGCTTTCGGAAATCGAGGCGATCGCAAATCAGAGCGAGGCGGCAACGTTCGAGAACACGATCGCGGAGATGGAACGCGCCGGGCAGTCGCTCAACCGCGTACGTACGGTCTATAGCATCTGGGGCTCCAACATGAACAGCCCTGAGTTTCAGGCTGTGCAGCAGGAGATGGCGCCCAAGCTCGCAGCATTCTCGGATCAGATCACCCAAAATGAAGCCCTGTTCGCACGGATCGAAGCCGTTTATAATGATCCGGCCAAAGAGAATCTCACGGACGAACAGCAGCGCCTCGTATGGGACTATCACAACAGCTTCGTCCGTGCAGGCGCTCGGCTCGATGCCGATGACAAGACTCGGCTTTCGGAGATCAACCAGCGCCTGGCGCAGCTCTTTACCGACTTCAACCAGAACGTACTCGCCGACGAGACCGATCGCTATCTGGTGTTGAGAAACGAGGACGATCTGGCGGGTCTGCCGCAATCGCTCATCGACGCGGCCGCCGCAGCCGCCGAGGACAAAGGCATTGCAGATGCCTGGGTGATTACCAACACCCGCTCGGCGATGGATCCTTTCCTGACGTACTCCGACCGGCGTGATCTCCGTGAACAGGCCTTCGAGCTATTCGTCAACCGGGGCGATTTCGGGGACGAGAACGATAACAACGCCATCATCACCGAAATCCTGCAGCTGCGCGTGGAGCGCGCAAACCTGCTGGGATACGAGACGCATGCGCACTGGCGCCTCGAAAACAGCATGGCCGGTACGCCGGAAGCTGGTATGGAGTTGATGGAGGCCATGTGGAGGCCCGCCATTGCAAGGGTCGCGGAAGAAGTGGCCGACATGCAGGCGCTTGCCGATGCCGAAGGCGCCGGCATCACGATTGAGCCGTGGGATTACCGCTACTACGCCGAAAAAGTGCGCCGCGACCGCTACGACCTCGACGAGAACGAGGTCAAGCCCTACATGCAGCTAGACAAGCTCCGGGAAGGCATGTTCTGGGTTGCCGGCGAGCTCTTCGATCTCGAGTTCAACCCGGTCAACGATGTGCCGGTCTTTCATCCGGATGTCCAGGTATGGAGCGTCGCCGATGGCGCCACTGGCGATCACGTCGGCCTCTTTTACTTCGATCCGTTCGCGCGGCCGGGCAAACGTTCGGGCGCGTGGATGAACGCCTATCGCCGTCAGGAGCGGATGGATGACGAGGTAACGACGATCGTCTCGAACAACTCGAACTTTATCAAAGGCCGACCGGGCGAGACAGTGCTAATCTCATGGGATGACGCGGAGACGCTCTTCCACGAGTTCGGGCACGCACTGCATGGCCTGCTCTCCGACGTCACATACCCGTCGCTCTCGGGCACGGCCGTCCCGCGCGACTACGTCGAATTTCCATCGCAGCTGCTCGAGCACTGGCTTGCCACGCCCGAAGTACTGCAGCGCTTTGCGCTCCACTACGAAACGGGAGAGCCCATTCCGCAGGAGCTTGT
>CAZRTY010000138.1:0-5659 GCA_964603055.1 uncultured Rhodothermales bacterium
GATGAGTCGCGCATCCTCAAAAATCTGTTTCGGTTCGGCAGCCTCCGCGTGCGAGATGTGATGACGCCGCGCACCGTGATGTTCGCACTCCACGCCGACCGCACCATCCGCGACATCATCCAGGATCATCAGGAGTTTCGCTTTTCGCGGATTCCCATTTATCGAAACTCGCGCGACGACGTCTCGGGGTATGTGCTAAAAGACGAGATTCTCCTCCGAGCGGCGCAGGAAGACCTCGACCTCACACTCGAGGATATCAAGCGAGAGATGATCGTCGTGCCGGATGTGATGCGCCTGCCGGATCTTTTCGAACGGCTGCTTGACGACGGTGAGCACATCGCGCTCGTGGTCGACGAATACGGCGGCGTTGAGGGGCTTGTGACAATGGAGGATGCCGTCGAGACGCTTCTCGGACTTGAGATTATGGATGAGGTCGACTCCGAGGAAGACATGCAGGCGCTGGCCCGCAGGCAATGGCTGCGACGCGCGCAACGCCTAGGCATCGTTACCGAAGGCCTCAACGACGTAGAGGAGACCGACCTTTCCCTCCGCCCCGACCGATCGACCCGCGACTGATTTTTTGATGAAGGACCTGAGCTCGCTGCCCGACGCACACCTGCGCATCTTCGACCGACCGGCCCCACCCGATCCGGCCGACATCCGAGATATCCACCTCATCGGGATTTGTGGGACGGGCATGGGCTCGCTGGCCGGGCTGCTTCAGCAGGCGGGATATCAGGTGCGTGGCTCTGACGAGGCTGCCTACCCGCCGATGAGTGTGCGCCTTGCCGAGATGGGCATCGAGGTGATCGAAGGCTTCGATCCCGCCAACCTCGAGCCGGCGCCCGATTTAATTATCGTCGGCAACTCGTGCACGCCGCGCCATCCCGAAGCTGCTTATGCGCGGGAGCATGGCCTGCCTCAGCTCAGCTTCCCGGAGGCGCTCCACCACTTTTTCCTGCGCGATCGGCGCTCGCTCGTAGTTGCGGGAACGCACGGCAAAACGACCACGACCGGACTCCTCGCTCACGTGCTCCGCTGGAACGACTTGCAGCCCGGGTTTATGGTGGGCGGCGTCATGCGCAACCACAACGTGAGTTACGATGTGGGCCGGCCGCCTTATTTCGTGGTGGAAGGAGACGAGTACGACAGCGCGTACTTCGACAAGCAGCCCAAGATGATGCATTATGCGCCGCATAGCGCCATCATCACGTCGATGGAGTTCGACCACGCTGATATTTACGACGGCTGGGACGACTATCGCGAGGCGTTCCGCCGATTTGCGGCCATTGTGCCGGCTGAGGGCATGCTCGCGCTGAATAGTGATCACGAGGAGGTTCGGGAGCTACGGGAGCATACGCAGGCCCGCGTGCGCTACTTCGGCACGACGGATGAGGCCGATGTCACGGCGCGGAATATTCGCGCGGGAAGCGGGGGCCAGCGCTTCGACCTGATCGTGGATGGAGCGAAGGTGACGGAGGTCTTCTTCCCCATGAATGGCCACCACAACCTGCTCAACGTGCTGGCCGTGTGTACGATTGCGCTGGATGAAGGCGTCGACCCGGAAGGACTCGCCGAGGGGATCGCGTACTTCCGCGGGATGAAGCGCCGGCAGGAGATTCGGGGCGAGGCCTCGGGCGTATTGATCATCGACGACTTCGCGCATCATCCGACCGCCGTGCGCGAGACCGTGCGCGCCATCGCCGAGCGCTGGCCCGAGCGCCGCCTCGTCGCCGTCTTCGAGCCTCGATCCAACTCGAGCCGTCGCAAGGTTTTTGAGAGCGCCTACGCGGAATCCTTTGACGGAGCGGCGTCGGTGTTTCTTAGCTCGCCGCCGCTGCGTCACAACGACCGCGCGGACGACCTGCTGGATCCGCTGCGCGTGGTCGAACAGCTCGAGCGCTCCGGCATCTCGGCCTCGACACATGCCAATGCCGACGCCATGCTGCCGGGTCTGCTCACGGCCGTCAAGCCTGGCGACGTCGTGCTCATCATGAGTAACGGTGGCTTCGGCAACATCCAGGCACGCCTGCTCGAAGCGCTCGAAGACCGCGAGCGATCGCTCGGAATGCCCGTGCGCTGATTGTCGGCCATAAATCACCGGCCACAATAAGTCTGACCGCGCGTGCGTACCTTTCCTCTTCCTTCACAAAATGAACCCCCTCATTTCAAGGCGTAGAGGTTATGGTCCGTCTGTTCTGCATGCTCATCGCGGTGGTATTACTCTCAGGTTGCGCGGCTACGGCTCAGACCGATACCGAGACGTCGGTGGTGGTTTTCACTAAGACGTCGGCGTGGCGCCACGACTCGATCGATGCGGGCGTGGCCATGATGCGAGAACTGGGCGACGAGCAGGGCTGGTCCGTCCATCACACAGAAGACGCCGGAGACTTAACCGCCGGCCGTCTCTCGGCAACGGATGTCGTGGTCTTTCTGAACACGACGGCGGATGTACTCGACGAGCCGGCGCGAGAGGCGCTGCAGTCGTTCGTTGAAGGCGGCGGCGGGTACGTCGGCATTCACTCAGCGTCGGATACCGAGTACGGGTGGGAATGGTATGGCGACCTCGTTGGTGCGTACTTCAAAAGCCATCCGAACCACCCGAACGTGTCGAATGCCGACGTCATCGTCGAGCGTCACGACCACCCGGCGACGTCGATGCTGCCGGAAGTATGGAACCGGAACGACGAGTGGTACAACTTCGACCGCAATCCGCGCGATAACGCAGATATCGTCGTGCTTGCCTCACTCGATGAATCAACCTACGACGCCGAGCCCGATCCGATGGGCGATCATCCCATCATCTGGTATCGCGAAGTCGGTAGCGGGCGCTCGTTCTATACGGGACTCGGCCACACCATCGAGTCGTACTCCGAGCCGCTCTTCCGCGAACACATCACGGGCGCCGTCCGCTGGGCCGCAGGCCTAACCGACTGACTTTGACCTGTTCGTCGACGCCACATCCATTGCAACCTCCGCGGCAATAGATCCTGGAGGTGCGCGTTAATCCTCCTCTCGCCCCATCATCGATTTGATGAAGTATCTCGCTCCAGTCTTACTCGCCATGCTCCTCGTCGGGTGTGACACGTCGCCCGAGGAAGGCCACGATCCGCAACTGATGACACGTGCCGACTCGCTGGCTCAAAGCCTGATCATCGTCGACGGCCACATCGACGTCCCCTATCGGCTCAACATGCAATACGAAGACATCAGCGTCGAAGCCGGCGGCGACTTCGATTACCCGCGCGCGGTTCAAGGCGGGTTGAACGCGCCGTTCATGTCGATCTACATCCCGGCATCGTACGATGAAACCGGCGGCGCGAAGGCGCTGGCTGATTCGCTCATCGATATGGTGTACGGCTTCGAGGAGGAGTGGCCCGACAAGTTCGCCGTGGCGACGTCGGTAGCGGACGTCCGAGACCATTTTGAGCGGGGATTGATGTCGCTGCCGATGGGCCTCGAGAATGGCACCGGCATCGAGGACGACCTGGCGAACCTGCAGCATTTTTACGACCGCGGCATTCGCTACATCACGCTGACGCACTCGGCCGACAATCTGATTGGAGACTCTTCATACGATACCACGCGCTCGCACCGCGGGTTGACCGAGTTCGGTCGCGACGTCGTGCGAGAGATGAACCGCCTCGGCATCATGGTCGACATCTCACACGTCTCTGATGACACCTTCTACGATGTGCTCAACGTCACCGAGGTACCGCCGATTGCCTCGCACTCGTCGGCGCGGCATTTCACACCGGGCTTCGAGCGCAATATGAGCGACGACATGATCCGTGCGCTGGCCGACGCCGGCGGCATCATCATGATCAACTACGGCTCGTCGTTCATCAGCGAGGACTACCGGACGCGCCGCGCGGCGGCATCGGAGGAGATCGCGGCATACTTCGAGGAGAACCCGGACCTCACGCGAGACGAACGCCGCGACCATTACAACGACTACATGCGCGAGAATGTGGGCTATGCCGATATCGATGATGTGATGGCCCACTTCGACCATGTGATCGATCTCGCAGGTGTCGACTACGTTGGAATCGGGTCGGACTACGACGGCGTCGGCGACTCGCTGCCGACCGGCCTGAAAGACGTTGCCTCGTATCCGAACCTCGTCTACAAACTGCTCGAGCGAGGATTTTCCGACGAAGACATCGGCAAGATTCTCGGCGAAAACCTGCTGCGCATTTGGGAGCAGGCCGAGGCCTACGCGGCCGACCATTCATGACGCACCGATGATGCTTCGATGATCTCCCGTCTTCTCGTTCTCTCGCTCGCGCTGGTGTTTTGCACGGTCGATCTCGCCGCGCAAGACATCCCCGACCCGGCGGTTCGGTACGATGCCGATTATCCGGCACCGGAGTTCCATCGCGAGCGCCGTGCCGCCGTGATGGAGCGCCTGCCCGGCGATGCCGTCGCCGTAGTGTTCAGCGCGCCGGAGCGGCGCCGCCAGCATAACACGCATCACCGGTACCGGCAGGATAGCGACCTGTACTACCTGACGGGAACGACCGAGCCGAACTCGGTGCTCGTCCTCGCACCCGGCGGCGTCGAAATCGAGGGTGAAATATTTCGGGAGGTCCTCTTCGTGCCGCCGCGCACGGCGTACAGCGATGTCTGGCTCGGGCGTCGCTTCGGCGTCGAGCGTGCTGAACGTGAGCTGGGCATCGACAAGGCCGTCGGCAACGACCACTTTCACGAGGCGCTCCTTGCCATCGCGGGCTCGGGTGGTGCACAGTTCTACCACCTTCCACTACCAATTGGCGTCGAGCGAGGAAGTGCACTGGCCGAGCAGCTCGATGCGTTCGACGACGTGGCACGAACCGTCGACGGACAGATCGAGGAAGACCTCTATCAGCAAGTGATGTTTGTGCTGGGCGCGCGGTCGGATGGCGACTTCAACCGCCGGCAAAGCGCCACGCAGCGTCAGCGAGAGCGCTTTGAGCATGGGGAAGGCTTCGGCGCTGAGATCCTTCGGCAGTTCACCGCGGCCGTCGATTACGACGCGTGGCAGGCGTGGCGCCAGACGCATATCGATGAGCCCTACGCCGACGGCAGCACGCTCCGATCCATTCTATCTGAGCTCAGGATGGACAAGCAAGACGAAGAGTTGCGGCTGCTCGGCCGCGCCATCGACATCACCATGGATGCGCATCGTGAGGCGGCTCGTTCCATCACGCCGGGCATGCACGAGTACGAGGTGCAGTCCATCGTCGAGTATGTCTTCGGGAGGAATGGCGCCGAAGCGCCGGGCTTCGAGACCATCGTCGGCAGCGGCGAGAACTCGGTCATCCTGCATTACTCAGCGAACCGCCGCCAGATGGAGGCCGGCGAGGTCGTCGTCGTCGACATCGGTGCCGAGTATCGCGGCTACACGGCCGACATCACGCGCACGTACCCCGTGAGCGGCACGTTCTCCGACGAGCAGCGCGCCATCTATCAGCTTGTGCTCGACGCGCAGGAGGCCGGCATCGAAGCCGCGCGCGCGGGCAACGCCTTCAGCGCGCCCGGCCAAGCCGCGACGCTCGTCATCAGCGAAGGTCTGCGCGAGCTCGGCCTCATCGACCGGCCGGAGGACGTCCGCCGGTTCTTCATGCACGGCACCAGCCATTACCTCGGCCTCTTCGTACACGACGTCGGCGATTACGGC
>CAZRTY010000139.1:0-5621 GCA_964603055.1 uncultured Rhodothermales bacterium
TCGGGCGCGGCGATCTCCATCACGGCATCCGGACGGAAGCTGGGTACAACGCGTCCCTCCCAATCTGATTCACGGATGCGTCGATGATGCTCGAGCGTGTCGGCCGCGGCGTCGGTCGTTGCCAGAACCTCGATGTTGAAGCGCTCAAACAGCGCACGAGGGCGGAACGACGGGTCATCCAGCTTCTCCTGAATCGTATCGTAAATCCGACCCGCCGAGTTGCTGTTCAGCTTGACGCGAACGTCGAAGACGTTGTAGAGAACGTAGTCGAGCCAGGCGCGGGTTGGCGTACCGAGAAAGAGGTGATAGTTGTCGGCGAAGATCTGCCAGACCGTCCGCGGGTCGGCATCAACGGCTTGACCGTTGCGGCCGGGAATTCCGAGCTCTTCGAGTGTGATGCCCTGCGAATACAACATCCGGAAGATGTAGTGATCCGGCGTGATCAAGAGGGATGTCGGCTCCGGGAACGGCTCATCATCGGCCAGCAGAGCGGGCGGCACGTGCCCGTGCGGACAAATGAGCGGCAGGTGCTCGACTTCGTCGAAGAGTTGGCGTGCGATGCGGCGCACGTTGTCGTCAGGTCCGAAAAAACGATCAGGGTGCAGATTCAGGGCTTCCACTTATTTGAGGCTCCTCAAGTACGAACGTTAGTGGCATCCTCCGGCAAACCGGCCGTCCTTATCACAGCAGGAAATCCAGAGGAAATGTGATGCATCGCCAGCAGGAAGATTTTCCTTCGGGACGCTGCAATGTCGGTCCAAAATTCGCCCTCCCGAGATCGAGTCGCAAAGACGCTTGCTGTTTCCGATCTACTTTACCGATTAAGTAAAGGAAGCAAAGCGCTTACAAAGAGTCAATTTAATGAGACGGTGGCTCCGCCATCTGCTCGGAGCCACCGCTCAGGATCATTAGCGCAGGCCCTTCATGTCGGCCCACTGCATGTCGCCGAAGTCCTGGTTTTCGCCACCCATGGCCCAGCAGAACGTGTAATTCGTCGTCCCGGCGCCCGAGTGGATCGACCATCCCGGTGAGAGCACGGCCTGCTCATTGCGCAGGACGACTGTTCTGATCTCTTCGGGAGTCCCCATCAGATGAAACACGACGTTGTCATCGTCGAGGTTAAAGTAGAGGTAGACTTCCGTACGTCGCTCGTGGGTGTGCGCGGGCATCGTGTTCCAGACGCTTCCGGTCTGCAACTCGGTCACACCCATCACAAGCTGAGACGATTTTACCTGGTCGGGGTGGATGTACTTACGCAGGATGCGCTTGTTGGACGCCTCGTCGGAGCCGAGCTCATTGACTTCCGCATCATCACGGCGGATGAGCGTCGTCGGATATTCGGCGTGTGCCGGATAGCTGATGAGGTAATATCGAGCCGGTGACGAGGCGTCGTTCGAACTCAGTACGACGTCGCGCGTGCCGCGGCCCACATACACAACGTCGAGCTTGTCGACGTTGTAGTCGGTGCCGTCGGCGGTGATGGTGCCGGCATTGCCGACGTTGAGAATGCCGATCTCGCGCCGCTCGGCGAAGTATTCGCTGGCGAGTTCTTCCGGCGCGCCGAGTGAGATTCCACTCGAGGTAGGCACTGCCCCTCCGACGATGGCGCGGTCGAGATCGGTGACACGGAGTACAAGCTCGCCCTCTTTGAACAGGTCAGGGAGGAGGAAAGACTCACGTAGTTCCTCGGTCGTCATTCGCTGGTATCGCGAGACATCAGGCAGATACTGCATATCTATCGGTTGTTAATGTGACACATAATGTGAGCGCCGGCCGGGACGTCCCCGGAGGGCTCTTCTGTCGCAAGGTGCGACGTGTATGCTATCGGGCCATCCAGCCGCCGTCTACCAGCAGCACATGGCCGTTGACGTAATCGCTGGCGCGCGAAGCAAGGAAGATCGCTGCGCCTCCAAGATCGTCGGGCGTACCCCACCTTCCCGCGGGAATGCGGCCGCGGATAGCGGGCTCGCGTTCGGGGTTGTCGCGCAGGGCCTGCGTGTTGTCCGTCGCGAAATAGCCCGGCGCGATGGCGTTAACCTGCACGTTATTGGCCGCCCATTCGTTCGCAAGTGCTTTCGTCAGGCCCGCAACGGCGTGCTTACTGGCCGTGTAAGCGGGCACGGTGATGCCACCCGAGAATGAAAGCAGCGATGCCACGTTGATGATCTTGCCCTCTCCCTTCTCGACCATTCGCCGGCCAAAGCCTTGCGACAGCACGAAGACGGAGTCGAGGTTGGTGCGAAGTACGACCTCCCACTCAGACATCGGAAACTCGACGGCCGGATGCCGCTTGATCGTCCCGGCGTTGTTCACCAGGATGTCGATGTGACCGACGGTCTCTGTAACCTCGTCAACGAGGCGCTGGGCCCCTTCGGTTGAACCCAAGTCGGCGGCGATCTGCCAGACCTCGCGCCCGAGCGCTTTCACGGCGGCGGCCGTCTCATCGGTACCGCTTTTCTTCGAGCTCGAACAAACGATGTCCGCACCAGCGGCGGCCAGTGATTCCGCCATCGCCCGGCCGAGCCCACGGCTGGCACCGGTTACAAGTGCGCGCTTCCCCTGAAGCGAGAACAGATCCGTCATGTAACTACCAACACCTCAATGGATTATGATTGACCGACCGAGTCGAGCGTGAACGGCTGACCGTTCACATATACGTTAGTGAGTTGAAGCCCCTGAACGTTACGCACCTCGCTCGGCTCGGCCACGTTGTCGAACGTGCAGTCGATAATCCGCACGTCCATCACAGGAGCATTCGGATATCCCACCATAAATAGGGCCCGCTGTGCCTTGCGGCTCGTCACGTTCCGCATCTCAATGTTGCGTACCACCGGCGGGAAATTGCCTTCATCCCCTTCCTCGTAGTAGAAGTTGACGCGGAAAAGGGCATCGGCCACTTCACCCACCGTCACATTCCGCATAAAGACGTTCTCAACCGTCCCGCCACGCACCGAGTTGGTTTTGAAGCGGAGCGCCCGGTCGAGATTCGGGCTGTCCATTTCGCAGTCTTCGGCGAACACGTTGCGGACGCCGCCTGACATTTCGCTACCGATGACCACGCCGCCGTGTCCGTCGCGCATATGGCAGCGGCGGATGACGATGTTCTCGGACGGCATGGCAAGACGACGACCTTCGGCGTTCCTGCCGGACTTGATCGCGATGCAGTCGTCGCCGGTGTCGAAGTAGCAGTCTTCGATCAGCACGTCGCGGCATGACTCGGGATTGCAGCCGTCGTTGTTCGGCCCGTGACTCACCACACGGACGCCGCGGATCGTCACGTTCTCGCAGAGCGTGGGATGGAGACACCACATCGGCGAGTTCGTGACGGTGACGCCTTCGATGAGGACGTTGCGGCAGTTGTAGGGCTCGATAAAATTGGGACGGATGTACGATCCATCCCCAAAAATGCGCTCCTGGACCGGCACACCCTCCTCTCCCAACTGAAAAAGACGCGCGCGCTCGGGATGCTCCCGCGGATCTCCTTCCGACCAACCGCAATTCGTGCGTCCTTTCCACGGCCACCAGTGCTCGCAATCGCCGTTGCCGTCGAGCGTCCCTCCACCGGTAATCGCGACGTTCTCTTCGCCGAAGGCATAGATGAACGGCGAATAGTTCATCAGCTCGACGCCTTCGTAGCGGGTAAGCGTGAGCGGATATCGTTCGGGCTCGCGGTGAAATCTCAGCGTCGCACCGTCTGCCACGTACAGGTTCACATTCGAACGAAGGACCACCGGGCCGGTCATGAAGAGACCGGCCGGTACAACGACGCGTCCGCCGCCGGCATCCGCGCACGCAACGATAGCATCGGCTATCGCCTGCGATGCATCGCCGGCGTCTCCTTCCTCAGCACCAAAATCCGTAATCAAGAAATCGCGATCCGCGAAACTGGGCGGACGGATGCGCGCCAGAATTTCCGGCAATTGATCCCACGGATCGTCATAATTCGAACCCGTTGATGCGCATGCGAACGAGCGTCCGCCGAAGCCAATGACGGGTGCCACGGCAACGGCAGCGAGGCCGAGCGCACTGTTTCGAATGAACGTGCGTCGTGAGGTGTGGGAAGGAGACATAGGCGGCGAGGCTATGGGTCAGTGTTCCTGTTGATGGGGCCGCGATGCCCGCATAACTGACGAATCGAGCGCGACGAATCGGGCATCATGCGCGTGCCGACTTAACACTGTCGATGAGGCGGCGCGCATTCTCGGTCAGCTGCTCATAGCGGCCTTCGGCAATGGCTTTGCCATCGAGTAGTGCGCTCCCAACGCCGACGGCAACGGCGCCGGCGCGAATCCAGTCACCGGCGTTTGTCAGTGAGACACCGCCCGTCGGCATGAGCTTGAGATGCGGCATCGGAGCGAGAATCGCCTTGAAGAAGGGCATCCCAACGACGTCGGCAGGGAAGACTTTAATGACGTCGGCGCCGGCTTCGGTGGCAGACTGAGCCTCGGTCGGAGTGAAACAACCCGGCATCGCGGGCACGCCGCGCTCGTGCGCCGCAGCGATGATCTGGGGCTTGAACACCGGGCTGACAACATAGCTCGCGCCGGCGTCGATGGCTTGATGGGCCACCTCGGCCGAGAGCACCGACCCCACCCCGAGCTGGATCGCATCGCCGTATTCGCGGTGGAGCAATGCGATCTGGTCAAGTGCACCGGGCACGGTCATCGTGATTTCGACGGCGGTCACACCGCCCTCCCGAATCGCTTCAACGACGCGAGCCAGTTTCTCGGCATCGGTCATCCGGATGACGGCAACGGCTCCGGCATCGGAGACAGCACGAACGATTGATTCTCTGCGTTCTTTCATGAGTACTGCAATGACTATGGTGACGAAGTCCGGTCGGTTACCGGCTGCGCCAAATGTAAAGCGAGTGCGGATGCGATCCCATCGTGGCGGATGTCGGAAACATGCCGCGTGACGGCGCTCACGAACCCGGGAAGGACTTCGAGATCCTCCGTCCACAATTCCGAACTACCGACGACGCTGCTGACAACGGCCGCGATGCCCGACTGGCGGTCGAGGGCCGCCATCTTGCGCCAGAAGCCGTTGGCGTCGTCATGAGGAAGGTCTCCCTCCCCGCAGGTGCGAAGCTTGTATTCAACGAACGCAGCGAAGGCAAACGTCAAGAGCGGAGGTATCCGGCCATGGCGCGCCGCATAACCGCTGATCGACGGCATCACTCTGACGCCCATCTTGGCGGTCTGCTGGAGGCTGATGTCGACGAGCTCGTGGCGGATGAACGGATTCGCGAACCGCTCGAGCACATCACGCGCGAACGACGCGGCCATATCATGATCGACATCCAGACTGGGCACGATCTCATCCATCACCATCCTCGATACGAACCGGCCAAAGACGGCGTGGCCAACGGCCTGAGCCACGGTCGCAAACTCGAATAACAACGCCGCCGGCACGATGGCCGTGTGCGTACCATTCAGAATGCGCACCTTACGTTCGCGGTAGGGGCGGATATCGTCGGCGATAATGATACCCTCATCCGCACGGCGAAGGGCCAGGCGTTCTGCCGAATGGCCAGCGGGAATCTGGATCGCCCAGAGTCTGTAGGGCTCGGCGACCGTCAGGAGACGGTCATCATATCCAAGCCGCTCGCATAACCGCGA